>CAZDNZ010000073.1:0-6167 GCA_964506925.1 uncultured Pseudomonadales bacterium
TACCCCCTCACGGAAGCCCTGCATGTTCAGCTTAACGGCGCTGGTTTACAAAATCTGTCACGTCCAGACGTCAGCTACCTAGACGACGACAAAGCCGCAGAAATCCTCAAAGCACATCATCTGAAACCACATGAATATATTGTTTTGCTCCCGGGCAGCCGGAAAAGCGAGCAACATCGGCGCTGGCCGCATTATAAAGCCCTTGCTGCCTCCTTGCAGGCAAACAACGAGAACGTGGTGCTGGCCGGTGGACCCGCTGAAGAAAAGCTGGTGCATCAGCTGGCACACGATTTGGATATGCCACTGCTATATAACTTAAGCTTTACAGAACTGGCGCATGTTTTTCGGCAGGCTAAGTATGTTATCGGGAATGACAGCGGGCCTTTTCATCTGGCCAGTGCTTGCGGGACGGATGGTATTATGCTCTATGCGCCTGCTGCCCACACCCAGCCACCCAACCTGCCCCACATAGATGTACTGCAACACCACGAAAGCCTGCACTGCATTACGGTAGAAACGGTGCTGAACATCCTCCAGCGGCAGAAAAAACGGTAATCTCGCCCGTTCTCTTGCATACTTGCCGCTTTTTTTCTATAGTGCCTGCATCTTATCGTCGTTTAACTTGGCATTTGCCAAAGTGAAACCAGCGATTTGACCACTTAACAATGTGTCATTGTTAAGTTAAATTTAGCATCATAGATAACATGACACAAAAGAAAGCCTAACTATGCCCCGTATTACCTTGCCCGATGGCGCCGTTAAAAATTACCCGCAAACTGTTAGTGGGCTTACCATCGCCACCGATATCGGCCCCGGGTTGGCGCAAGCGGCTGTTGGAATGTCTGTTAATGGCCAACAACAGGATATTTATACCGAAATCACCGAAGATGCCGAAATTGTCTTTCATACCGTTCACGATGCTATAGGTATGGATATTATCCGCCATACCATAGCAGCACAGGGGCTGGCGCGTGCCGTAAAAGAGCTGTACCCCAACGCCAAGCTGGCTATTGGCCCGACCATTGAGCATGGCTTTTACTACGATATTGATTTTGGCGATACCGCCCTCTCGGCGGATGATCTGCCCAAACTGACCGAACATGTTAAAAAAATATTGCAAGAAGACAATAAAATTGAGCGCAAAGAACTCCCCGTTGCAGATGTGAAAGACCTATTCCGTAACGAGCCCTATAAACTTGAAATTATTGATAGCGCCATGGAAAAAGGCCAGCTCATTAATGGCGAAAACCTCTCAGTTTACTTCCAGTTTAACAGCAACGGCGACCACATTTTTACCGACCTGTGCCTAGGGCCACATGTGCCCAGCTTTAAGCAAATTAGCACCAAAGGCTTTACCATTACCAATCTGGCGGGGGCTTACTGGCGTGGCGATAGTAACAACACTATGCTCACCCGTATTTATGGTTTGGCCTTTCCGGATAAAAAAGCCCTCGATGCCCACCTGCATATGCTGGCGGAAGCCCAGAAGCGTGACCACCGGAAGATTGCTACAGAACTGGATTTATTTCATTTTTCCGATCATGCCCCCGGCCAGGTTTTTTGGCATGATAAAGGCTGGACGATTTATCAGGAACTCATGAACTATATGCGCCGCAAAGTGCGCGCCCACCGCTATACGGAAGTGAATACCCCGCAGCTGATGGATCTCTCGTTCTGGCAGTGGTCTGGCCATTGGGATAAGTACCGCGAAAATATGTTTATTGCGCAAGAAGCCGATGAAAGCATCTATGCCCTAAAACCCATGAGCTGCCCGGGTGGTGTGCAAATTTTTAACCAAGGGAACGTCAGTTACCGCGATCTGCCTATCCGCATGGCCGAATTTGGGCATGTGTTCCGGCGGGAATCCAGCGGGGCGCGCCACGGCCTGATGCGCGTACAGGCCTTTACGCAAGACGATGCCCATATTTTCTGTACCCCTACCCAATTGGAAGATGAAGTGGTGGCCATGTGCGACCTGATTGCCGAGGTGTACAGCGAATTAGGCTTTGATGAAGTAAAAGTAAAGTTTTCCACCCGCCCCGATGAACGCATTGGCAGCGAAGAAGATTGGGACAAGGCCGAAGCCGTTTTGCAACAAGTGTGCGACCGCCTAAGCCTGCCGTGGGAACTCAACCCGGGTGATGGCGCCTTTTATGCGCCCAAACTGGATTTTGTCCTCACCGATGCTATTGGTCGGGAATGGCAATGCGGCACGGTGCAAGTAGATATGAACCTGCCCACCCGCCTAAAAATGGAATACGATGCCGAAGATGGCACCCGCCAGCGTCCGCACATGGTGCACCGGGCGATTTTGGGCTCGGCTGAGCGTTTTATGGGCGTGATGATCGAACACTACGCCGGGCGTTTTCCCACATGGTTATCGCCGGTGCAAGCCGTGGTGATTCCCATTACGGATGCCCAGAACGATTATGCTCGGCAGGTTGAACAACAGCTGTTTACAGCGCCAGTCGCTACGGCCACCGGCGGCCTGCGGGTCACGGTAGATGATTCCTCCGAACGGATGCAGAAAAAAATCCTCCTCGCCCAGCAGCAGCAAATACCCTACATGCTGGTGGTCGGCCAGAAGGAAGCCGAAGCGGGCACTGTTGCCGTCCGCCTGCGGAATGGCGACGATTTGGGCACCATGCCCATGGCTGCCGTCATAGACCGCCTGCAGCAGGAAATTACGACTCGACAAGATCTATCCGCCGATAAGGTAGATGTTGCAGCCTGAGCATCGCAACCGTCTTTGTAGGCAAAGCCAAAGTAAGCCTTGCGTTTGGTCTGCGTGAACCCACGCAGACATACCCGTGTAACTGTGCAAATGCGCATTTACACGACTATAGATGTTGCGGCCTGAACATCATAAGCGTCTTTGTAGGCAAAGCGTGCTGCATATGTTAATCTATTTCTATGGATAAGGGTTCCCATATCACCACCCCCGCACAAGCGGCACGTGCTGCTGTGCTGCTGGATTTGTATCTGGGCGGCGTCACCGATATTGTGACGGAAACTCCCTGTAACTGGTTACACCCTATCTCTCCGTCTGCGCCCCCTGTACGCCCGGCCTTTACCCCACCTGTACCCGCTGAAAATGCGCCAGAAACTGCGCCAAAATCTGAGCCAAAGCAGACAGCACCAACCGCCATTCCAGCGGCAAAAAAACCTTCAGGAACGAACAACAAAACAGAAGCACCAGCAGCAGAACAAGCCAAAGCCCCCCCTCTTACCCTCTGGACCCATGGCACCGGCCATAAGCTACTGGTCTTGACTGCTGCTTTGCCCGCCCAGCAAAACCAACAACCCTTGGATACCGAGGCCACGCTGCTGTTTAGCCGAATGCTGGCCGCTATTCAGCTGGATATGGCAGATGTCACCTTTTTGGCCTGCGCGGTGGCACAACCGCCGCCAGCGGCTGTATTGCAGGCGTGGCATCCTGCGCTGGCACGTGAAATCGGGTTGTATCAGCATCAGCATATTTTAACGCTGGGCAAGGTGGCCGGTAACTTGGTGCACAACAGCTACCACCCCATGGCCGACCTGCGCCTGCCGCCACTCGCCCCCCCGACAAAAGCCTTGCAAAAGGATGTGGTTTGCACCTATCATCCCAGCAATCTGTTAAAGCAGCCCTTACTGAAAAAATTGGCCTGGAGCGACCTATGCACCCTCAAAAATGCTCTGCAACCGCAACAAAAACTGTAAATATCTGCTATGCGCTGCCTTTTATGCCTTGTTTTTAGTTTAATGTGCCCCTTGCTGGTACATGCTTGGCCGCAGGATGTCCCCAAGGTGCTTTCCGCGCAGGATGTACAAACTTACCGCCAGCTGTTCTCCGCTCAGCGCAGCTTAAATAAGGCAGAGGCCAAACGCTTGCAAAAACAATTGGAAAATCCGTTGCTACTGGGGCATGTAAAGGCAGAGCACTTATTGCACGCCAAAACCTACAGCCATTATCAGGATTTAAGCACATGGCTAGAAAACTATGCCGATTTGCCGCAGGCCAGCACCATTTATAAACTCGCCAACCGCCGTGCCCCGGCCGGTGCCAGCCCACAACGGCCTGCCACCCATCATGCCAGCTTGGCACGCTATACCGACCCCAACCTGCAACCTGTTTCAATTCAAACAAACCTCGACCTCTCCCCCGCCAACACGGCCATGGCGCGCAAAGCCAGTGCCCACATTCGCCGCTTGATGCAACAAAAAAACTGGCTAAAAGCGGTAGATCTGCTGGATACAAATGCCGCCCCTGCCCTGCTGGGCCCTAAAAACTGGGCACAAATGGCTGTACCTGTGGCGTGGCAGCTCTTTCGTAGTGGCGAAACAGACCATGCCTTTAGCCTGATGCAGCGCACAGCGCGCTACCCCGTGCCCGAGCGGGCAGATGCCCTCTGGTTGGCCGGAATTGCCGCTTGGAAAAACCAGCATTACCCGGAAGCTGCCAAACATTTTCGGGCATTGGTCTTTATTACCCCCAAAGGCAGCCGCGCATATACCCGCGCTGCTTGGTGGGCTGGCCGAGCTTACACAACGCTGGATCGCCGGCTGGTGGGGCGTACTTTTTTCAAAATGGCCGCGAACCATCCCACCACTTTTTACGGGCAGCTGGCCTTCAGCAGTATGGATAAACCCCTCCGTATAAATTGGCAAAAACCGGCTTTACCCGCGCAGGAGCTGCAAACCCTCCTCAAACGCCCCGCCTTGCAGCGTATTGTGGCTTTGGTACAGGTGGGCGAATATACGCTGGCACAGAATGAACTTAAACATTTATACCCACAACTCCCCCGTGGGCACGATGCCACCCTGCTGGCCCTGGCCAACCGCCTGCATCTGCCGCATCCGGCTATGGTTTTAGCCCTGAACCTAAAAGCGCAGACCAAACAATATCACACGGGGCTTTATCCGGTGCCGCATTTATGGGCGCCTCCAGAAGGCTTCAAGGCAGACCCTGCCCTGTTGCTGGGGATTATCCGGCAGGAAAGCACCTTTGACCCCACAATTGAATCGCGCGCTGGTGCCCGTGGCCTTATGCAAATTATGCCCGCCACGGCCAATTATATTCGGGATAAAATGGATGCCTCCAGTATTCCGCAACATTATCTGATTCACCCCGGGCTGAATGTTTCTTTGGGGCAATACTATATTAACTATCTGTTGGAAAAACATCAGGGCAACATCGTCCATATGCTGGCTGCTTATAATGCCGGGCCGGGCAACCTGCAAAAATGGCTGGACGATCCCCACCTGCACCATACCGATCCCCTGCTGTTTATGGAAAGCATTCCCTTCCCCGAAACCCGCGATTATGTGAAAAAAGTGCTGGCCAATTACTGGATGTACAAACTCCGCCTCCGGCCCGACGAAACCGATCATCCACTGCGAACCGCCCTCTCTCGCGCTGTTTGGCCGGGCAATATGCTGGCGTTGCTAGAGCTTTCTGGTAAGCCTGCCGAAAAATCTTATACAAACGCTTCTGGCCGCCTGCGCCCATAAACCCATAAAATTTCTGATAAAATTATTTGCTTTATCTAAAAACCCGCTGTAGAGTGAGGTTATTAACAATAAAAGAAAGGTCTTTTCATGATAAAAATACTCTCAACAGCCTTACTCGCAGGGGTATTATTCACAACGTCTGTTTCTGCGGAAGTTGGCGTTACCGACACTCGTATAAAACTAGGCATGTCCAACGCCCTCTCGGGCCCTGCTTCTGCCTTAGGGCAAGGCGTTAAAATGGGCGCGGAAGTTTACTTTGAAAACGTCAACAAAACAGGTGGCATCCATGGACGCACCGTAGAAATAGCCAGTAAGGACGACGGCTACGAACCTGCGCAAGCCCATAAAAACACACAAGAACTCATCGAGCAGGATGAAGTCTTTGCCCTGTTTGGTGCTGTCGGCACACCAACAGCCAAAGCGGCTGTTCCAGTAGCTGCAAAGGCAAACGTACCTTACGTTGCCCCCTTTACAGGCGCGGAATTTCTTCGTAACCCGCCAAATCCTAATATTTACAACGTGCGTGCCAGCTATTTTGATGAAACAGAAGGCTTAGTAGAACGCCTGACAACCGATTTAGGGATAACAAAAATTGGTGTTTTCATTCAAAACGATGGTTATGGCGATGCCGGTAAAGCTGGCGTTATGAAAGCACTTCTTAAGCGTAAGATGTC
>CAZDNZ010000074.1:0-5346 GCA_964506925.1 uncultured Pseudomonadales bacterium
ACCAGCCAAGGATACAAATCGCGTGAGGCCATAAATTTCTGCTGATCCCGCATGAAGCGGGATAAAGCCATAAATTGCCCCTCGCGGGGTATTTTTTGTTGGGTAATCATAATTTGTTCATCCAGGCTATTCATGGTTTGGCTCTGCCAAGCTGTCATGGTGTAAGCAAAGACCATAGCCGCCACCGCAGCAGCCAGCATCAGGGTGCCATAGCGTTCCTGCACAGTGGGCGGATTAATCCAGATTTTATGGTTCAGTGGCAGATCGGCCAATGGGTGTATATCTGCATGTAGCTCGCCAACCCGTTCAGGCTGCCAATTGGTATAGACAACGGCATTTGTGGCACGGGGATACTGCTTTAAAATCTGAGTAACGTCGCGTGTCCAGCTGTATTGGGTTGTTTGCGTAACGTAATTATCGGAAAAATCCCAATGAAAAATAGTATCGGCAGCTACCAGAAAATTAACGGTATTCGGGCTGGCGGGGGGCATACGGCATAAGTCTATGAGCGGCAGCATTTCCAGCTGTTGTTCCAGTGTTTCGTCCGATTCGGAGCCTTGCGTATTCTGGCTTAGGGCATCTACTGGCGGTACAGCGGTACCGTCCAGCTGGCGGGGGGCAAAATAAAGCAGTGCCATTTTACGCCGGGTTGTTTCGTCGGTAATTTCTTGCCAGTCGTTACCTTGCACAGGCTCTAGGGCATCGGGCGTAAACAGTTCAGCACCGCCCAAGCCCACAATACAATAATACTTAAACTGGTTACCCAGTGTCATATTGGCATTTGGGTTAAAGATATTCCGTATCATATTATTATATCAATCCAATCTTTCTGGTCAGACAATGCCCATCTGTGCATTATCAGGACCGGTGTGGCACGAAAGCAGTGCCATATTTATGTGATTATGCCTGAGAAAGGACGATGGAGACCATATCCACCAGCAATATCATCCCACCAGCAAACCACAAAATGGCAGAGGCACCGGTAATAAAGCGACGGTGCGTGTCTTCCAGCATATTTTCCAGAATACCATAGGCGTGTTGCATCCCTTCAATCATCAGGTTGTTGACACCGTCCGACTCTCCGGCAAAGTTTTCGGATACGCGCACTGGTGTTACAGCAATTTCAGGAAAACCTGCTTTTTCCATGGCTTGGCTGAGGTGCCCACCCGTGGTAATAACATGATTAAACTTTTCAATACGCCGCTTTAAAACCAGATTCGTTACCATGGTTTCCATAATAGGAATCATTTGTTTGGGGCGCACCCCCGATGCCAGCAGATGAGGGAAATAAAGCAGGATGTTGGTATAAACTTGATAAGCGAGATAAGTACCATAAACAGGAATACGTAACAGCCAGCTGTGCATAATGTACTGCCCCCCGCGGCTATGGCGCACACTATACAAAACCGCGAGGCCAACCAGAATTAAAGCAACCAATAAATACCACTGCTGGCCAATAGCGCCCGTAACATCCATGACAATTTGCGGAATAATAGGCAAGGTTTTACCTTGTGCTTCGGCCACTTTTGCCATTTGTGGCAAGGTATTTACGCCGGTGTTGAATACAGAAACCAAACTAAGGATAAGCAATAACAAAGGCGTCAGCAGCTCGACCATGCCGTGGCGGCTTTTTTCAATTTTTTTGGTTTCCAGCTCTCGCAGAACACTAAATGTGCCTTCCATATTATTCGCAGCTTCGCCAGCCAATACAGCCGCCCGATGCGTATCATGAAAAAGCACAGGTTCGTTTTCCATCGCTTTGCTCAGGGATTTTCCTTGGGCCACACGCTGGCTCATCGCGTGGAGGGCTGCCGCAAGCTGCTTGTTGCCTTCACTCTTGAAGGCTCTGGAAACGGTGCGGAGGCCTTCGGCTGTCGTATGGCCACATCTAAACATCATACCCAGCAGAAAAAACAAGCGCTCACGCTCGCGCATGTTTACCTGTTTTACCCGTGGGCCAAGGGTGTTTTCGTTGTTGAAGAGACTGTCAAACATTCTCAAGCTCCGCACTGAAGAATCTCTCCAGTTCTTCCATACTGGTTATCCCACTTTTTACATGGCGCAGCCCGTGTTCCAGCATATCGTTCATTCCTGTTTCGCTGGCCTGTTCACGCACAATTTCCAGCCAGTCGGGGCGTAATCTGTTGCCAGACCACACATTTTTATGTATTTCCCGCCGCCACATTTCCAAAATTTCTTCCAGCGCAATCCGCCCCAAATACCCTCGGTGATGACAATGGCTGCAACCATTTTTATTGCGCCGATAAACAGGCATACCCGCCTTAAACCCAACGTCACGGAGTTTATTCAGATTATCTGCGGTTTTTTCATCCAATTCATGGGGCACTTTACATTTAGGGCATAGCCGCCGCACCAACCGCTGGGAAATAACCCCGCGCACATTACTAAAAATCAGCTCAGGTGGCACACCACGCTGCAGCAGCCGATCCAGCGTCATAAAGCTGTCGTTCGCGTGGATAGTGGTAATAACCAAATGCCCGTAGTTACCCGCATCTACCGCTTTGCGGGTATCTTCTGGTGAGCGCACCTCTCCAATATACAACACATCAGGATCCAGCCCCAAGGCGGCATATAAAAAACTATCTAGCGTCAGGCCAGCCGAAAGATCTTCTTCGGTCTGCACCACGTTGTCCATCCGTTCTTCAATTTGTTTTTCAAAAGAGATAACATTCTGGCCGGTGCGCTGTCCCCGCCGAATCATCAGCCGCGCTGCGGTGGACTTCCCTTGGCCGGTGGGCCCGGCAAACAGCACAATCCCTTCTTCAAACTTCATCAGCTGATCTATTTTAGCGATAGAGTCTTCGGTATAACCAAACGAGTTAATATTACCTTCAAACGGCTTGAGGAAACGCATGGCAATTTTGGCGGTGTTTTCTAAGGAAATCGGCTGGGTGGTATAACGAATATCAATGCTTTGGCGGCTGGTAATGTTAAACGTCATCCGGCCATAGAGGGGTTTTTTAAAGTTTTCTGCACTCACACCTGCCATATGGCGCAACCGCCCCAGCACCCGATCGTAAACTTCTATGGGCAGGCTCACCAGCTCCTCCAGATCATTATCAATCCGTGCCATAACTGTGGGTTTGCGGTTCAGAATTTCAATATGCAGGTCGGAAGCCCCATTTTTATAGGCGGTACGGATAATTTCATCGGTGAGGGAGATAACCGCATCGTCGTTACCAGCGTTAATTTGTGCATAGGCATTTTCCACCAGAAACTTTAGTGAATGCCCCTCGCGCTTGTTCATACGCTCGATAGCGGCTTCGATAGCGCGGGCACTGGCCCAGACAAACTCGTGGCGGGCTTTACGGTGACGCAACGTAATTTCTGATTGCAACCGCTTATTGGGTAGGTCTGTCGCCGCCCATATAATCTGTTCGCGCCCTAATTCAATGGGGCAACAGGTAAAAAAGTGCATAAAATCGTGATCAATACCATCCACTTGGTGGGGGGTGGCTTTGGTCATATCTTCATCTGTCCGAATGGGAAAATCGTAAGCGATGGCCTTGTAGCGCAGCTGTTGGTTGTTAGACAACTTCCCCGCTTTACCCAGCGCCTCGATCAGGGCTTCCGGGTCTTTTTGTACAGATACAGGCAGGTTTTGCAGGTCGGATAACTGCACCACCTTGTCTGCAATCATGATGTCAACGATATCAGCCAAAACATATCTTTCTGGTTACTTTTTTCCATACTTATGCCTTTATGTTATGAAGTGTTGGCATGAATTGAAAGGATACAGATATTTCCGGGCAGGGGGGTGTGGCGTTTTCAGCCCATGTGGACAAGTTAGGCGAATTTTTAATACTTCGCCATCACCAGATAATAAATATCGTCGGTGTTGCCTTGTTGATAGGCTACGCGGAGCACCCCATCGTTGGGAGAAGCCCCGTTATCCAGCCGTTCATCCACTTGTTTGGCAATCGTATCATTAACACCGGTCAGCTTCAGCCAGATGGAACAGATGCCACCAGTACATTCTACCGGTGGGACACCAGCCACATCCTGCCGGCCTTCCACAAATGAGTAATAGCCTTCATAAATGCGGGATTTATCGGAGAGTAAATCGGTATAGGGGCCGCTCCAGCCGATAATGTCGTAATCGTTCTTAATCAGATCCATAAATCGTTTGGTGTGTTCACCAGTGGAAAGGTGAAATTCCTGATAGGCTTTTTTTAGGTTGCTCAGCTCGGTGGTCAGCTGGGTAATCTGGGCTTCCCGGAACATACTGGTTGCCGTGTATCCTCCCACCACCGAAAGCACACCAAAAATGGCCAAGGCAATCCGGGCATCCAGCCCAAAAATAGCCCCTTGTTGATGATTAAAAGCTGTTTTTAGCCGTTTCATGAATTATCCTTATCTTTCTGAAAACCATATACATGTTTTACTGCAAGGTTTTTAAGTATGCAATAAGGTCGGCGCGGTCTTCCGGTTTTCGGATGCCATTGAATTGCATTTTTGTCCCAGGTGCCCACCCGCGCGGATCTGCCAGAAACGCAAACAGAGTGGCCTGATCCCACACCATGTCGGCCTTTTCCTGAAAGGCGGTTGAGTAACTATAGTCTTCATGCTGAGCCACCTGCGCGCCAAAAACGCCCCACATTTTAGGGCCAACACGATGAGCGCCACCTTGATCAAAACTATGGCAGGCCTTGCATTTTGCGGCTACGCGCTGGCCTTTTACCGGATCAGCCATGTAAGTGGCAAGGTCAAACGGTGCTTCTTCTGGCTCTTTTGCCACAGTTTCTGTGGCTTTTTTGCCATCTTTGGCCGCAGCGACCACAATTTGGGGTTCTTCATGATGGGGAATCAGCGTACCGGTAATCAGCAGATGGCCGCCAAAGTACACCAGCGCCAGCAAGTCCAGCGTCAGGACGGTAATCACAAAAATCCGAGTTAGGGGGCCGCCCATGGGTGTTCTGCCTTTTATTATTTGCCCATACTATACGCAGGCGAGGGTGTGGGCGTCAACTACCGGGTTGGTGGTCTGCTGACTCGGTCGCAACTGTTTGAGAGGATCTTTCATCACTGAGACGACTTTTGTCTTTTCCTCGTGACAGTCGCTTAGTCGTTTTTTCTCTCTTGGCTTGTAAGCTTTGGTCGGTTCGTTCTCTCAAGTTTTGAGCTGCCTCCCGCATTGTAAGCACTGGGCTTTTCATGAAAGCGGCTATGGTTTGCCCAGAAGGGGCACTCCAAACTCCAGTGTTGGCTTTCTGTATACCCATAGGAACGCCAGCACCAATTAAGCCAGTCAAAACTGTACAAAGTGCTGCATATCTTGTTACTTTATGCCCTATTCCTCTTTCTCTTGGTTGCAAAGTTTGTGGC
>CAZDNZ010000074.1:5356-6164 GCA_964506925.1 uncultured Pseudomonadales bacterium
GCGCTTGGTGTGTAATTTTTTTAGGTTGTGGCTGTGCAGGAAGCGCTTCTTCTATTGCTTTAAGGTGTTCAGCAGGCGTCCTTGTATCGGGATATTTTGAAGGTACCTTTGGTTGTGGCTCTGGGAATTTTTTAGCAAGCTCATCCGCTAGATTATTTTCCCTTAATTCTTCAGGAGCAACGTCTTTAATATCTTGGTCTGGTACAGAATCCCCTTGTGTTTTTTCATCAGGTTTTACTGTTTGTAAACGCTGTATAAGGGTATCGGGAGCAATATCGCTTGCATTGCTTGCTCTTTCGAGAAGTTGAGTAATGGTCCATCCTTCTTTTATAGCTTCTACTGCTGTTCTTTCTAAGCTGCAATCGATAAATTTCCCGTAAAGTCTTTTCAGGCTTTTTTTAATGAGAGGCCCTAACCAGTCGCCCATACTTTTTACACGTAAATTAGGCAGTTTGGGCTTAATTGGATGAGCCATCACAGTGCCTGTGGCGAGTGCTGTTTTTGTGTGCTTGCTCAAATTTTTAGTGAATTCCCGAACACGGGCTGTTAACGATTGCTGTGCGACCTGCTGAGGAGGGGTCTGTGGTTCTTCTGCTGCTTTTTCTTCTTGAGCTGTATCGGGACCGGGCTGTGCCCCTTCTAAAGGGGCAGACATCTTCGGGTTAAACATTGCTTCAACCCTTTGCCCTCTATGTTGGGCTTGCACAGAGCCAGTATAAGCTGTAGATCTATCCCCAGCCTGAGTAGTCGGTGTACTGCCACCACCATTGCCATCAGGGTTGTTGTCGGGCGCAGGTTCTGAGTCATC
>CAZDNZ010000075.1:0-6133 GCA_964506925.1 uncultured Pseudomonadales bacterium
CAGATTGGCGGCATGTATAAAGGCGACCGCGCCCGGAAGGAAACCCTTGTGCAATATGGTTTTCGGCTGCCCAGTGCCATGGATAATCGCCCCCTAAAATTTGAAGAATGGGATGCCCGCCGAGGGCAAAGTATATTTGTTTCTGCAACACCCGCCGCATGGGAGCGCCAGCGGGCAGAGGCACATATCACCGAGCAAATTGTGCGGCCAACAGGCTTGGTAGACCCGCCGATTATTATGAAGCCGGTAACTGGCCAAGTAGATGATTTATTGCATGAAATAAAGCAAACAACGCAGGATGGCTTCCGCACGCTGGTGACCACGCTCACCAAAAAAATGGCCGAACAACTCACCGAGTATTTGCATGAGAATAAAATAAAAGTGCGCTACCTGCATTCCGACATTGATACCCTGGAACGTGCTGAAATTATTCGGGAATTACGCCTTGGGACGTTTGATGTTCTGGTGGGCATAAACCTGCTACGGGAAGGGCTGGATATTCCGGAAGTGGCGCTGGTGGCTATTTTGGATGCGGATAAAGAAGGTTTTTTACGCAGTGCAACCTCCTTGATTCAAACCGCGGGCCGGGCGGCACGAAACACGGCAGGGCGGGTAATTTTGTACGCCGATACGGTAACGGGTGCTATTCGGCAAATGCAGGATGAGTGTGATCGCCGGCGCACCAAACAATTGGCCCATAACGAGGCGCATAATATTACTCCGCAAACCACCACCCGCAGCATTAAGGAGAAACTAGGGGGCGAAACCCCAGAAAACAGCGGCAACCAAGCGGGTCGGCGTGGGAAAAAAGGTGAAAAACGCGGCACAGACCAAACCAAACCCATGGCCGTGGATGCCAGCCGCTTACCGCAGGAAATAGCCCGCCTGAAAAAAGAAATGTTCAAAGCGGCCGAGCAGCTGGACTTTGAAACCGCCGCTACATTACGGGATCAACTTCGTCAGCTGGAGCATCAAGCGCTGGATCTGCCTCAGCAGATATAACTTGAAGATTTTTATCAATAACACCTATCAAATTCAGGAAGTGCAGTAGGTTTGTTGCATCCGTATAATCTGGCAAATTGTGGCGTTCGCGCAGCTGATGACATATTTCAGTTATAACATCATGGACTTCTTCACCTTGCGTCAAAACCCGCTGTTGCAAAGTATGTGTAATCTCGTGTCTGTATAGATAAAAAACACCTGTTGCTTCTGGTGAAGCATCAAAAGCTTTGTCGTGTAAAATGCGGTTCATAATATACCTATACTGGCATAATAATAGAATACAGGTATGAATCAGTCAAGAAAAATCAGGGGGTTAAAGCGGTATCAACAACTTCACATCAACCAGAAAAGTCGTTCAGGCTTCATCAGTCATGCCCACCAGCCCGGCGGCGAAGGCGGCGGCATCGAACGGTTGCAGGTCGTCCAGCTTTTCCCCCACACCAATAAAATAAATGGGCAGCTTGCAGGTTTCGGCCAATGCCAGCACCACACCTGCCTTGGCCGAACCATCCAGCTTGGTAATAATCAAGCCGGAAACAGCGGCCATCTCTTGAAATACTTTTACCTGCTGCAGCGCATTCTGGCCGACGGTGGCATCTAGCACCAGCAGGGTATGGTGGGGGGCAGCGGGCGTATGTTTTTGCAGTACACGGCGGATTTTGGTCAGTTGTTCCATCAGGTCGGTACGGTTTTGCAGGCGGCCTGCTGTATCACAAATCAGGCGATCGCAGCCCATGGCTTGTGCTTGCTGATACGCCTGATAAATGAGGCCGGCTGGGTCGGCTTGGGGTTTATCCGCCTGCACCAGCGGTACATGTGCCCGTTCGGCCCAAATGGCTAATTGTTCGGCGGCACCGGCGCGGTAGGTATCCCCGGCGGCCAGCAACAGCTTTTGGCCGGCTTGCCCCCACTGGGCGGCCAGCTTACCAATGGTGGTGGTTTTGCCGGAACCATTCACCCCCACAAATAAAATAACCTCCGGCGTTGCCTGTGGTACTGGAAAAGGCTGGGCGCAGGGCGCCAGAATGGCGGCGATTTTATCCTGTAGCCATTGGCGAATATCGGCTGCGGTGGCATTCTCAGCAAACCGAGCAGCGCGTAAATCGTCTATCAGGTGGGTGGTCATCTCCACGCCAACATCTGCCAGCAGCAGGGCATCTTCCAGTTCTGCCAATGTGGCGGCATCTACCCGACCATGCGGCAGGCCAGCCACGCCACGCAGGGCGTCGGTCAGGCCCGTAGCGGTTTTGCTTAACCCCTGAGTAATTCGCGAGAAAAAGCCCATCAGCCTGCTTTCTCCTGCGGGGTGCTGGGCAGCAGCTGGGTCCAGCCCATCATCGCTTTTTGCCGTTCCAGCGCCATGGCATCGGCCAGCATGGCAGGGGCAAGCTGGGCATGATGTGCCACCAAACCACCCGCCACGCTCAGCCACAGCAGGCTGTAGCTCCAGTTGCGTTGGCGCAGAGCCAGCATGAATAGCCACAAGGCCAACATGCTGCCACCGCTATACAGCAAGCCGCGGCCGTTATCCTGTAACCACCAGAAGGTTGCACCGGGTAACAGGTGCAGCAGGTGTTGGTAAAATCCGTGGGGTTGCCGGTCTGCCAGTGCAGCTAAGGCTTGCCGCAGGGTGGCTACATCTTGATGCGCAAAATGCCCGGGGGGTAATGCGCCGGTGGCGAATGCCTGATCCCATATTTTGCGGTAAACGGCGGCTTGCGTCCAGATGTTCTCTGGCGCGGCTTGGGTCATACGCAACAGGATAATATCCCGCTCGGCACCGGTCAGGACGCGGGTAAGCCAGTAGCGGGCTTCCTGCTGCAACTGTTTGCCCTCCGGCAAATCGAGCAAGCGGCGGAGCAGGGGCGCCGCCAGTTGGCTATCGCCCAGCTTGGCCGCCAGCCGTCCTGCTTCCAGCAAAGCCAAAGCTTTTTGCTGACCATAGGCTTCATGTGCCACCTGCTGCCATGCCAACAAGGCGCCGCGGTTATCGCCATTATTGAGCAGTTTACGGGGCAGGGTAATATCCACCGCAGGGGCACTGGTTATGGATGGCGAACCCAGCCCCGGCAAGGCCTGGGGCTGCTGTGCTGCTGCCAGGGGCGACAAAATCAGACAGAAGAAAAAAATCAGCAGATGGATGACCATATGCTCAATATACGCTATAACAGCCATATGTTCCAGACCCTGACCGAAAGATTAAGCCATACCTTTAGCGGCCTGCGTGGCCGCGGGGTGTTAACGGAAGATGATGTGCAGCTGGCCCTGCGGGATATCCGCCGCGCCCTGCTGGAGGCCGATGTGGCATTGCCCGTGGCCAAGCAAATGATCAATCAGGTGAAGGAACAGGCCGTAGGTACTGAATTGACCAAATCGGTCAAGCCCGGTGAGCAAGTGATTAAACTGGTGCACGATGCCCTGATAAAAACCCTGGGCGAACCTGAAACATTTCAACTAAAAGCCACACCCCCGGCGGTGGTATTGATGTGTGGTTTGCAGGGATCGGGGAAAACCACCAGCGCTGCCAAGCTGGCCAATTGGTTGCAACAGCAACAGAAAAAGACGGTTATGTTAGCGTCTTTGGATGTGTATCGCCCCGCAGCACAGCAGCAATTACAAACGGTGGCGGAACGTATGGCCACCCCGATGCTAGATATTCGGGATGGCGAAAAACCGCTAGAGATTACCCGGCGCGCCCTTAAAACAGCCAAAAGCGACGGTGTGGATGTTCTTATTCTGGATACGGCCGGTCGCCTTGAAATTGATGAAACCCTTATGCACGAATTGCAGGCGGTCAAGCGCCTTAGCCAGCCGGCTGCCAGCCTGCTGGTCGCGGATGCGCTGACTGGTCAGGTTGCTGTACAGGTGGCTGCCGGATTTCAGGAGCAGATTGGCATTGATGGCCTCATTTTTACCCGGGTGGACGGGGATGGCCGGGGCGGAGCCATTTTATCCGTGCGGGCGGAAACCGGGGTGCCTATTTATTTTTTGGGGATGGGTGAGGATATATCAGCATTTGAGACTTATCGCCCGCAGGGTATTGCCGATCGGTTGCTGGATAAGGGGGATGTGGTCTCGTTCGTAGAAAAAATGCAGGGCGCGGTGGATGAAGACGAAGCGGCTGGCCTGCAATCTAAGTTGATGAGTGGCCAAAAAATGAATCTGGAAGATTTAGCCAAGCAACTGCGCATGATGAAGCGGATGGGGGGCTTTCAAAGTATGCTGGGCTTTATGCCGGGCATGGGCAAGCTGAAGGATAAAATAAATCCCGACAAAATGGATAAAAAAGCGCTGGAACGCCAGTTGGCGATTGTGAGTAGTATGACGCCTAAGGAACGCAAAAAGCCAGAGCTGCTGAATGCCCGTCGCCGCCAACGGATAGCCGCCGGCAGTGGCCAGACCGTGGCCGATGTCAATAAGCTGGTCAAGATGCTGGATCAAATGAACAAGATGACCAAAATGTTCAAAGATCCCAACGCCATGCGCCAAATGCAAAATATGTTGAAGTAGGGTATTTTATGGAGTTTTGCCCAGAGGTAGATAAAAAATTCTGCAACCTGATTTTGGCTACAAATGTGCATTATCCGGGTTTTATCGATTTTAATCTGCAGCAACAAAAGCCAAATCCGGATATTGCAGATAAAAGCCCAATTGAAATTTTGCAGGACGCACAAAAACTTTTAGACAGCATACTTGCAGAAGGTGGCCACGATCGGCGTTATGTGGCGCGGGTCAGGAGCTTTGTGCATATTCTCCGCCGCCTGGGGGGACAACAGGCATCACTGCATGAAGATTTGGCGACTTGCCTGCTGTTACCCATAGATGAATGTCAGCCCTATTCACAGGCTGAAATTCAGGCGCAACAAGAGCGTGTTGAATACTGGATAAAGCAAACAGGAGCTGGCACAAGTATGCATGATAATAAAATTGAAGATCTTGCATATATGCTTGCACGGCAACAGCTTATAGATCCCGCACAAATAGCACCATTTTGCCGTCAGGTGATAGATACACATCTTCCGCTGCTCACCGCTTTGGTGGGCGATGTGTCACCACTAAAATTTGAGATTGAAACCATATATGATAAAACTTTAGCATGTCGATGCTGGCTTTCTTGGGATGGCACGGCATTCAAGTTACAGTTTAATCGGTACTATTATAAAAGTTTTGCTAAACATCAGTTAACGATGACCAGCCTGCACGAAATGGTGCATGCTGTGCAGGCACAAATGGTGTTGGATCAAATTGAAAACGGCCAGCGCCCTCCATCGGATGGTGTGACCTGGGCCACCGACCCTTCCCAAGTGCCTGCAGAAGGCAGTGCGAATGCAGCCGGACTGTTGGTGGATAGTGAGGTGATGCGATCACCCTACATGCAATATAGCTATGATAGTATGTTGTACACATTAATGGTAAGGAATAATGCCCAATTTATGCTGGAAGAGGGACAGAGATTAGAAAATGTTGAAGCATATTTGAAGCATCATTATGGTTCAATTTATTGTGAAGCTTATTTTGAGGGGGTTAAGCGCCGTATGCGCAGCCCTACAGCGCGGTTAAACCCCTACCTTTATGCCCCGGCAGCGCAGGATTATTATCAAATAGCCCGCACAGGAACACCCGACCAGATAAAAAAACTGCTGCAACTGACCTTCCATGACACCTGCGATTTTGCTGTGCTAGCAGCGGCGGGGTTTCATCAGCCGCGCGGGGCCTAGCCAGAGCTTGGTTTATAATAGACAAACGCTGCATTCTGGTATACAAATCTGCTGAGAAATCAATATTAAGAAATTTATCATATATGAAGTTTTGCCCAGATTTAGACCAGGATTTTTACAATTTAATAGTGGCAGCAGGGAAAATATGGCCAGACTTTCCGGATGTATTTTTGTGGGATTGCGAACCAACCCAAACGTTTCAAGATGCCGTAGAAATACACCATAAAGCTTTTGCCTTACTGGATGAAGCCCGAAAAATGGATCTAGATGCCAGATACATCAGGCGCATAGCCAGCTTTTGCCGGAGGATACAATTGTCTTTAGGAGAGGAGCATACCTTTGAAGATAATATGTATTGGTGTTTAGGGTTAAATGCAAATTTGGGGGAGGTACGCCCTTTTACCCATACAGAG
>CAZDNZ010000076.1:0-5348 GCA_964506925.1 uncultured Pseudomonadales bacterium
GGTTTTTAACTGCGCTGCGCCAGCCTCATGTACGGGCTAAAAGTACACATCGTCTGTCGTTCTCGTGAAAAACCATTTTCGCCGGCTGTCTAGCGAATTTGCTCTGTTTGTGTGAGACAGTGCTGCAAACGGTTTTTAACTGCGCTGCGCAGTGTTAATATGCTACCGCTCGGAAAACGCGCGCGTTTGGGCGCGGTTAATGGGTTTGAGCAGGTAATTCATAATTGTTCGTTTGCCGGTGATAATATCGACTGTGGCTACCATACCGGTCATAATCGGGAGGGTTTGGCCGTTGCGTTGCAGGCTGTTATCGTTGGTACGTACCAGAATTTTATAAAAATATTGTTTGGCTACTTCATCAAAAATGGTGTCGGGCGAAATACGTTCCACCTTGCCGTCCAGCCCGCCATAAATGGCAAAGTCGTAGGCGGTAATCCGTACCTTGGCTGGCTGCCCGGGGCGAATAAAGGCAATATCCTGCGGTTTAATTTTGGCTTCAATTAGTAGGCTGTCATCAAGCGGAACCAGTTCAACCAAATCCATCCCGGGTTGAACAACGCCACCTACCGTATTGACCAGCACTTGCTTCACCTCGGCACGCACCGGCGCCCGCACACGGGTACGCTGCACTTTATCGGCATCGGATTTCAATACCTCACGCAGGCGAGCGGCTTCTTCTTTTGCTTCCCCCAGCTCCAGCCGCGCCTCGTTAGCAAATTTAAGGCGGGCTTCTTCCAGTTTATCCTGTGCCTCGGCCAAGGCGGCTTTAGCTTGTGGAATGCTGGATTCTGCCGAGACCATATCGCGCTTAATATCGTTCAGTTCTCGTTCCAATCTGACCAGTTCCATTTGCGAGATAGCGCCCTGTTGCTCCAGCGGTTTGGCCATATCGTATTCTTGCCGAGCTAGATCCAGATTTTTTTGTAACTGGCTGCGGCTGGCGCGGTATTCCTTCAGTTCTTCCTGACGTTGCTCAATTTCATTTTTCAGTGCGCTGGCAGCGGCATTCAACTCGGCCATACGGGTTTGGAACAGCTCCCGTTCGGCAGACACAATATCTGGATATGCGGTGGCAAGTTCTGCCGGAAAATCGACACTATCGGCGCCGCTAATCTGGGCTTCCAGCCGGATAATGCGGGCTTCTAATGTATTTAAGCGAATTTTACGCTCGGCCAAGCTACTGGCAAAGCCGGTGCTGTCTATTTCCAGCAGTACCTCGCCCGCGGCCACAATATCGCCTTGCGATACATGAATACGCTCCACCACGCCGCCTTCCAGATTTTGCAGTACCTGTACCTTGCCAGCGGGAATGACTTGCCCTTCGCCACGGGTTACTTCATCCACTTCGGCCAGACTGGCCCATAAAATAAAAATGAGAATCAGAGCTATGACGGCCAAAAACAGGCGGACAACCATCGGATCAGGGCCACGCATGGCGCGCGCCCTTGGGGTGGGGCTAAAATGGCGGCGCGCCCACTTTTTGCTGGTATTTGCTGGTTTTTCTTGGTGTTGGTGGTAGGGGTCGGTGAGGGTCATGCGGGTTTGGCCTCCGGTTGTGATGCCGCTTGCGGATCTTCTGGGGTTAGGCGGGGATCTCGGTTGGACATTTTTTGTTTGATAAAGGCCAGCACATCATCCTTGGGGCCATCGGCAA
Organism: uncultured Pseudomonadales bacterium; assembly: GCA_964506925.1. Classification (GTDB taxonomy): domain Bacteria; phylum Pseudomonadota; class Alphaproteobacteria; order UBA2136; family JAPPOO01; genus CAZDNZ01. The sequence continues at coordinate 1,655 of CAZDNZ010000076.1, forward strand.
TAATGCGGCCACGATCTACCACCATCAAACGATCAACTAATTTAAGTACGCCGGCTCTGTGGGTAACAACAAACACGGTTTTATCGGCTAGCACAGGCTCTAGTGCTTGAATCAGGCGGGCTTCCGAGCGGTTATCCATTTGGCTCATGGCATCATCCAGCACAAAAATGCTGCCGTCTTTCAAAATAGCACGGGCAATTTCGAGCATTTGCCGCTGTCCTTTGGAGAGAAGGGGCAGTTCATCGTCCAATTGCATATCCAGCCCTTTGGGGTGGCGGCTGATAAAACCAGCCAACCCAGCCAGCGTGCAGGCCTCCTTAAGTTCCTCCGGTGTGGCCTCTGGCTTGGCGAGCAGTAGGTTTTGGCGCAGCGTACCATGCAGCAGCTTCACATCCTGCATAATGTAGCTGACATCAGCGCGGTAACTGTTCAGATTCAGGGCCGCCAGTTCTATGTTGTCTATGTAAATCTCGCCATCGCTGGGGGTGGTAAAGCCGGCCAGCAGGTGGGCAAGGGTGGTTTTGCCAGCCCCTGTCATGCCCACAATGCCTACTTTTTCGCCTTTTTTAACGTCAAAGGAAATATTTTTCAGCAGGGTGGCTTCGGCTTCCGGAATATGCAGGGTAACATCCTTCAGTTTAATACCGGTGGTTAAACCCTGATAAGGAATATACGGCGTATGGATATTGGTCTCTTGCGGCATATTCAGGACGTTATCCAACTTTTGCAGGGTATGGCGGAACTGTACACGTCGGGCAAAAAATTGCAGCAGCGCAGGATACGCTGCTGTTGCCCGGTTCAGCAGCATACTACAGGCAATGAGCCCACCTAATGTCAGTTGGCCTGCCGCAACCAAATACGTCCCCAGTACAATCAGCCCCACAAACATAACCTGTTGCAAAAACTGCATAATAAACAGGGCTGTTTGGGTGCTTTTGCGATGTTTGTGGCCGGTGCGGCTGGCGGTTTCGGTCAGGTTTTCCCACATGCCTAAAAAGCGCGGCTGGCTGTTGGTATTGCGTATAAGGTTCAGTTTCCGCAGGCTTTCCAAAAAGATATCGTTCTTGTGGCGGGTTTGTTCCATGCTGAGGGTTACTTTGCCCACCATGGCGGCGCGATTTGCCAGTATGAGTACCAAAACCACGGGCAATACGGCCAGCGGAATTGCCACCAGCCAGCCCCCAATAAAGAAAATAACCAGCAGAAAAATAATGGCAAACGGTAGGTCAATCAGCAGTGTGGTGAGGGCAAAACCAAAGAAATCCTTGATCGTTTCAAATAGTTTAACCTGATCCAGCAGGCCATTGGCGCTTTCTTGGCTATACGTATGCCGTGCGTTGAGGATGCGGCGGTACACATGCCCAGCAATTTGGAGTTCCAGCCCGTGGGCGATACTGTCCTGAAAGTGTTGCCGAAATATTTTGAAAATCAGTTCAAAGGCAAAGGCGGTAATAATACCAAACACCAGTACCCATAAGGTTTCGTAGGCCTCGTTCGGCAGCACCCGGTCGTACACATTCATCACAAAGAAAGGTGAGGCCAGCGCGAATAAATTAATAAAAAAGGAGGCCAGTAATACATACCCCACCGTCCGTTTATGCTCCTTGAGTAAACCCAAGAGCCACGCAAAGGTTTCGGTGGTGGGGCGCGGTTTTTCGCCGGTCATCCGTTGGCGAAACAGCAGGCAGCGCCCGGCGTATAACTCTGAAAATGCTGCTATTGGCAGCGTTTGTGGCGTGGGGTCATCCCATAAGGGCACAATGGTATAGCTGTCAGCCGTTATCTCTGTGAGTACTGCATGTTGGCCCTCTGGCGTTTCAAAAACCAGCGGTAGCAGGCTTGTTTCCAGTTCTGGTGCTGGAATCTCGCGGAAATCGGCTTCAATATTCAGGTCATCCAGCAGGCGTAATAGGTGTGTTTCCGATAATACCCCTTTAGGCAAAGGAATATCGGTTAGCAAGGTACGCAGATTATGTTGCATGCCCAAATGGCGGGTAAGCCATAATACGGCATTTTGCAGCGAATCTTCGGTCATTTCGGCGGCGGTGATGTGGGTCTGTTTCATGGGCGGGTACTATTATTATTGGTATCACTGACTTCGGGCAGAAAAATAATAACATCGCCTGCCTGACCATAGGGTAACTGTTGGCGAATAAGTTGTTCTGTATAATCCTTGTTTAGCGTAAGCGGATGCAGGCGTTCGGTCAAGGCTTCCAGCTTTTCTTTTGAGGCCGTCAGGCCATTTATCTGATTTTGTATCTGTTTATTTTGTTGGCGCAAATCCAGCCAGGCCAACAGGCTGCGATCGCCAGAAATAAGGCCATACAAACTAAATATAAAGAAAAAGCCGACCAAACACCATAAGCCTATCACAATAAAATGGGCAGAAAAAAAGGTACGTTGCGGGCGAGCCATTATCATACTCTAACCGTTTCGTCAGTTTTTCAAAAGCGCGAACCGCCATAAGAAGACGAGATGAAGAGAAAAACAATAATTTTAAGCAGTCTCATATGTGCCGGGCTGTGGGGCGCCGCGCCACAGGCAGCGGCCGAACAGTTATTCGGGCATGTGGGCTTTAAATCTGCGCGGTTGAATGCTTTGCCGCGTTGGGTAGATGTTTTGGATAAAATTCAGCAAGAACAACCCGTATATACCGCGTGCGAGCGCGATGCGGATGCCTGCCCAAGCCGCGCCGTAGAGGATTGGCGCCGGTTTGTGGTGGGTATGCGTGGGCAATCCCCGTTAAAGCAGTTGGAAGCTGTGAATAAATATGCCAATAAGTGGGCGTACATTACCGATAGTAAATTATGGCGAAAGTCGGACTATTGGGCATCGCCGCTTGAATTTATAGCCCATTCTGGCGATTGCGAAGATTACAGCATATTCAAATATGTTACGCTGAAACAGATGGGTTTTCGGGAAGATCAACTGCGGATGGTGGTGGTGAAAGATACCGTGCGGAATATTGCCCATGCGGTACTATCGGTACAGGTAGAGGGGAAAACCTATATTATGGATAACCTGTTTAACCGCGTGCTGGAAGATAAGCAAATGCTCCAATACAAACCATATTATTCAGTAAACGCCAACGCCCGCTGGTCGTACATTCCAACGCTCAACAACAACCGTAACCGCCGCTTTACGTGGCGGTAGAGGGGATTTATTTTTTAGCTGGTTTGCCTAATTTTGTGGGAATAGGCTTGCGTGGTTCATCTTTGTACAAAAAGCGGCGATCCATAGGGTATGAGCTTGTGAAACCTTTACTGAAGGTAATTTGGTATAAAGCAATATTTGTATCACCACCATCAAAAAGTCCTGCGCATGCGTAAAGATAAAATCGCCAGGTTCTGCGGAATGCTTCGTTGAATACTTCTGGATTACTCTGATGTATAGAGTCCCAATTTTGATCAAAATTTTTAGCCCAAGATAGAAGAGTATGGTAGTAATGTCTGCGACGGTTTTCTATATCAAGCGCTTCGAGATTGTATTTTTGCATAATTTCTAGGGTTTCTCCTAACTCGGGCAAATAGCCACCCGGGAAAACATGGCGACGGATAAATACACCTGTATCTTCAGGTGCTTGCCTTCCAATAAAGTGTAAAACGCCCAACCCACCCGGTTTGAGAACTTTAGCCATGGCATTTATCCACGCTTCAAGTTGCGGTTTTCCAGCATGCTCATAAACGCCGGTTGA
>CAZDNZ010000076.1:5358-6107 GCA_964506925.1 uncultured Pseudomonadales bacterium
TGATATATATTTGTCAAAATATCCTTCTAAACCATCTATTTCTCGAAAATCAGCTTGGCGAATTTTAATTTTTTCTTGTAGGCCAAGTTCATCTATTTTCTCTTGCATCCAGCGATTTTGATCAGGCGTCGGGCTTAGGTTCAACCCTTCTGCACCATAGTGCTCCCAGGCATGAAAGAGCAGGGAGCCCCAGCCGCTACCAACATCTATTAATTTATCACCTTTTTGCAGTTGTACCTTTCGGCAGACGTCATCGAGCTTATTGAACTGCGCTTCGGCTAGATTTTTTGTGCCGTCTTTCCAATAAGCACAAGTATATGTAGGCGCTACATTATAGGGGGAATTACTGTCTAGGTACTGATGAAATAAATTTTCTGAACCACGGTTGTAGTGAAAAAGGGCGTTCTTTTTTGCCTGTCTCAAATTTTTATTGCCTAGACGCAACTCGTGCATCTTAGTAACGACATGATGATATATAACCCAGTGAGGCATGCTGCTACTTGCGTTAAATTCGCCTCTAAGATGAAGTAATCTCGAAGGATCTCCTTCTATATCTATATCACCCTTAATGTAGCCTTCAGCAAAACCGATATCACCTTTTAAAGCCATCTCACGAATCGGTCTGTAATTTTTAAAAACTGTTTTTACAAGAGATTTTTCATTAATATTGGAATTTATAACTGCCCCATCAGGTAGGACAAATGTACACGGTACAGGTGCACTACCAAATTGCTCCTGAAAGTAATTAG
>CAZDNZ010000077.1:0-6078 GCA_964506925.1 uncultured Pseudomonadales bacterium
AGCCATTAAACGGGATGCAGGCGTGTTTATGGGGGAAAATAAACTGGAAGTCAAGTTAAATCAAGTTCTGTGGCGGGCCCTTGAAAGGGGCCATAATTTATACCGTATCTTTCTAATTTTTTGAGGCGGCCTTGAATGAGGATATTAGCATTTGCTCTTTTGGGATGTGAATCCAGCTTAGTTTGCAAACGTTCAAATTCATCGAGGATTTTTATAAGTTGGCTGTCCGTTGTTACATGGTCAGGATATGATTCTTGAATCTGGATGAGTCGCCGACGTGTTAATTCTGCAAAAACAATAGCATCTCTGAGTTCTACTAAATCTGTATTTTCAACATCAATAAACACAGCATCAACATGTTTTTGGAGTAAAGCTATAGCTGCTGAGCATTGAAGCATAACCAGTTCTAGCAGGTTTTCCATATTATGTTTATAGGGAAGAGTTGGTTGCAAAACACTCATAGCCTTGTTATGGCCATACATCACTAAAATTTCAACCCCTAAACCATCCCCAAATATCTTGCGCCAGCGCGCGGGAAATGCCGGGCACTTGCGCTAGCTGCTCTACTGTCGCCTCTTTCACCGCCTGCGGGCTGCCAAAATGCAGCAACAATGCTTTTTTGCGTTTGCCCCCAATATTTGGAATCCCGTCCAGCGTGGACTGGGTCAGCGCCTTGCCCCGCTGGTTACGGTGCGCCCCAATGGCAAAGCGGTGCGCTTCATCCCGAATCCGTTGCAGTACAAAAATCAGCGGCGTTTGGTGCGGTATTGGCAGCACATGCGTGCCGCCATGTTTATACTGAAAAATCGTTTCCTTACCTTTATCGCGCTCCAGCCCTTTGGCGATGGCGCACAATGCGGGGCAGGCGGGGGTATCCAGCAAATCCAGTGTTTGCATTACCTGTATCAGGGTGCTCAGGTGGCCGCGGCCACCATCCACCAGAATCACATCCGGCAGCGCGGCTTGCTCGTTCAACAGCCGGCTGTAACGGCGGGTGAGAGCTTCGTGCATCATGGCATAATCATCTGGCGTATCTTTGGATTGAATTTTGAACAACCGGTATTGTTTTTTATTCATACCTTCATTTTCGGCCACCACCATGCTACACACGGCCTGCTTGCCAGAAATGTTGGAAACATCAAAACACTCCACCCGCTGAATGGTATTGGCTAGCGCTAGTATATCGGCCAAGGTGGCCATCTGGGCGCTCCAGTTCTGGGTTTCGGCCAGCTTTCTTTGCAGTGTTTGGCGGGCATTATGTTCAGCTTGCGCCAAAATTTTAGCCTTTTCGCCGCGCTGAGGCATGCTGATTCGTATTTTTTTTCCCTCCCGCGTACTCAGGGCTTCGTGCAGCATGGCCGCCTCTGTAGGTAAAAGATTCACATAAATCTGCCCCGGTGGGGTGCGCCCAGCATAGTACTGAGCCAGAAAAGCACTCATGACCACCGCGGGGTCATCCTCCTGCGCGGTTACGGGATGATACAACTGATTATTCACATGCTGGCCATTCCGGTAGATATAAGCCTGCACCACGGCCTTACCGCCTTCCAGTACCAACGCAAAAACATCTGCTGTTTTGAGACCGTGAGTCAGAGCACCGCTCTCTCCGGTAATAGCCTGCAATGCTTGGAGGCGATCGCGAATCTGTGCTGCCTGCTCGAAATCCTGTTTTTCGGCGGCGGCCAGCATATCCTGCTGCAGCTGGCTTTGTACCGTTTTGGATTGCCCCTGCAAAAACAGACGCGCTTGTTTCACCCGCTCGGCATACTGCTGGGGCGATACTTTACCCACACACGGGGCACAGCAACGCTTAATATCGTACTTCAGGCAGGGGCGCGTCCGGTTGATAAAGACCGTGTCCTTGCAGGTGCGCAGTTGGAACACCCGCTCCAGCGTATCTATGGTGCGGCGCACCGCTTCACCATTTGGATAGGGGCCAAAATATTGGCCGGCTTTCTGGCGCGCCCCCCGATGGGGCACCAACCGAGGCGTATCATGTTTGGTGAATAAAATACCGAGATAGCTTGAATCATCGGTCAGGCGCACATTATAGCGCGGCTTCAGAGATTTTATCAGGTTGGCTTCCAGCAGCAGGGCTTCGGCCTCGGTGGCGGTTTCTACAATCTGCAGGTCAGCCGTCTCGAACACCATACGCTTGATGCGCTGCACCAGCCGCTCGGGCTGGGTATATTGGCTCACGCGGTTTTTCAGATTTTTGGCTTTACCGACGTACAGTACATCCCCCCGCGTATTTAACATACGGTACACTCCCGGCGCGGCGGGGAGGTCAGGTAATCTATTTTTCAGGGTTTCGAAGCCATCCATAATAAACAGAGTGTACGGTAACCGTGGCGGGCATGTATAGTCTGAAAAATATGCTTTTTTATACGGTACGGGTTGAAAAAGCTTTATTGTATGCTATATAGATATGCGTGAAGTTTAAAAAGTAATGATAAATAAAGAGGTAGTATAAATATGACTGAAACGGCATTTCAGATGGGATGGATTCCCCTCCCAAAAGAACAATTACCTATGGCCAAAGGAGTTTTACCTGACCCTAATGAGGACAACCTGCGAGAGAGAATTATATTTACTCTTCATGATAACGGTGATTTACCCGGAGATATGGCTTATGGGGTTGTGGGGCAGGATCGTAAAAGTAAAAGCGATGAAGTTCCCACAAGTGTAGAAGTTCTAGCCCGCTTCGTATATAATCCGAAAGATTCTGCGGGACGGTGTATTTTTCCTGACGAGATTTTCAAAGCACTGGATACACCTTATGCTGCTCCTTTAGCAATAAAACTAGATAACCTAATCTTGACAGCTGCTAATGACTTGATGCATGCAGCTGCGGAAAAAGAACAGCGAGTAGTTTTGAATATTACAGCGTCTCTTTTTAACAATCCAGCAGAACTTAGAGATTATTGTAAAAGAATACAGAATACTCTAGGAGAGAAAGTAGCTGTAACACTCGAGCTGCCCGAATACTTTGATATTTATAGATTAGGAACAGAAAAGTTTGAAAAAAGTGCTGGAGTTGTTCAGGATTATGGGTTTCTCCTTGCACATAACAACTTAACTTTGGTGCGCGGTGAAGATGAACATGAGCGCATTACTGAACTTAGACGGATGGCACCTTATCTTGATACTGTGAATATTGGTGTTGAGAGAGGTTCATTGGAAGATCAGTTAAGAAGTTTAATGTTAAATGATCTGGAAGAACTGCAGGGTGCACAGGAAGTGCAAGCATATCTGGAGGATAAACAATTTAATGCAGTGCTTGATGTTGTTGGAAGGTTAAAAGTGGTACAGGAAAAGCGTAAAGCTGCTGAACTCTCTCCTGCATTCGTTGATATAAGCAAAGGTGATGAACAGCAATTAGCAGAAAAACTTGAGATCATACTTTCAAAGTCCGATCTTCTTCCTGATGAACCTGAGAGAATGAATCATGAAGTTCATAATCCAGATACTGATCCACCAAGCTGTTACCAAAAACCTGAACCAGTGACGGCAGAGCCGCGTGACCTTAAGAAACTGGCTAGGGCTTTAAAGGCAGCATTTTTATGTCATGAAGATCCAGCGTATGGGAAAAGTCGAGCAGAAGAAATACTTGCTTCATATAGTCAGTTCTTGACTGACCAAGAGTACACAAAAATCGCGGAATATTATGATACGCTGAAAAATAGTGTTGAAGACATAGATCTGGATCTCTAACTCCTGTGCAAAAACCTGTGGATAAAAACACCCCCTGCATAGGGGGCTGTTTTTTGCCCAGAAATCCGGGACAAGAGATGCCATGAGGATAAATAATAAAAAATATATTAAACAATAGTTTAAGTATATTTAACAAAAGATAATACATACCAGCACTGCTTGACAGGCCCCAAATTGTATGAACGCCAAGGTGTGGATAAGCGGCACGGAGCATAACCACCAAGAAACGTAAATTTTGCGTTCTGCACCACAAACGTTTATAAGAAATGCACAAAGAAAGACACGCTTATGCAATTGCTAAAAAAACTGGAAGAGTTGGCCGCCCGCCATCAGGAAATTGAAGGCCTGCTGGGGCAGCTTGGTGCCACGGATGATATGGATCAATTCACCCGCCTCAACCGGGAATATGCGCGGTTAACCCCGGTAGTAGAGGCCTACAATGCCTACTACCAGATGCTGGAAAACAAGGATGCGGCGGAGGATATGCTGAAAACGGGCGATGCGGATATTAAAGAGCTAGCCCAAGCAGAGCTGGACGAATTACGCGAAAAACTGCCCGCAGCAGAACAAAGCCTGAAGCTGCAACTTTTGCCCCGAGATGAGGCAGACGACCGGGATGTGATGCTGGAAGTGCGTGCTGGCACGGGCGGAGACGAGGCCGCCTTGTTTGCGGGGGATTTGTTCCGGATGTACAGCAACTATGCCCGCTTACAGGGTTGGCAGGTAGAGCTGCAATCCGCCACCGAGGCCGAAGTGGGGGGATATAAAGAAGTTATTGCCCGCATTAGCGGCGATAATGTGTACCAGCGGCTGAAGTACGAATCCGGCACACATCGGGTGCAGCGAGTGCCAGCGACAGAGTCTCAGGGACGGATTCATACTAGTGCCGTTACAGTAGCTGTGCTGCCAGAGGCCGAGGAAGTAGATGTAGATATTAATCCCGCCGATTTGCGGGTGGATACGTATCGCTCGCAAGGGGCGGGCGGCCAGCACGTCAACACCACCGATTCAGCCGTACGGATTACCCACGTGCCCACTGGTGTGGTGGCGCAATGCCAGGATAATAAATCCCAGCACAAAAACCGGGAGCAAGCGATGAAGATGCTCCTGACCCGTATGCTGGACGAAGAGCGCCGCAAAGCTGCGCAGGCACGTGCCGATACCCGAAAGAGCATTGTGGGCAGTGGCGACCGCAGCGAACGCATCCGGACCTATAATTTCCCCCAGTCAAGGGTAACAGATCATCGGATAAATTTCAGCTCCCATGGGCTAGACGCCATTTTGGCCGGGGAAAAACTGGATGAAATGCTGGATGCCCTGACCCATGCCGATAATGCCGAGAAGCTGGCGGCTCTGAGCACTGAAGAAGCCTAAAGTTGTTTGCAAATGCTACTCGCCGGAGCTGCAAAGAGCTTTTCCCTGCGCTGCCACGCTTCATGTAGGATTGGGCTACATTCCAGTGCGGTTCTCGGTAAAAACCCTTTTCGCTGGCTGCCTAGCGCATTATGCCAACAACTTTAAAGCCCAGCCAGCCCAGCTTTTTGCATCTTCACATAACTATCCCAGCTTTGGGGGGTGTGGGCATAAATATGCATGTCCAGCGTTTGACCGTCTATGTAGGCACCGTTGCGGCGGGTCCCCTCATACTGAAAGCCCAGCTTCTCCAGCAGCCGGCGAGAAGGTGTATTTAGGGCCGAAATCTGCGCCTCCACCCTTTGCACAGTATCCTGCTGCAACAAGTGCGGGGTGAGGGCATTTAATACTTCCGTCATGTAGCCATGGCCTTGGTAGGTGGTCGCGCACCAGTAGCCCAGGCTTAAGCCCAGCATGGCGTGGGCATCTATATTGATATTTCCCACCAGCGCAGCATTTCCATGCTGAAACACACCCAGCTGGTAGCGCACGCCCAGCGCCGCGGTTTGCTGGCCTGTATTAATAAATTGGGCGGCATTTGTGGGTTGCTGAAGCTGCACGATGTAAGAAATATCCTGACGATTTCCCAAATCCAGTGTTTGTGCCGCGGCACATAGTGCAGGGGCATCTGCTTCTGCCAGGGGCTTCAGAGTAAGCCGCGCGGTGGTTAGGTTCAGGTTACGCAGCATCAAGGGTTACGTCTGCGCTTGAAAACGCAGCCAGCTTTCCGGCGTGTGGGCAAAACACAGCATATCTTCCAGTACGCCCTCGCCATTGCGTTCATAATGATATAGCGTGCCTTCCTCACGAAAGCCGAGGCGTGCAGCCAGCTTGGCCGAACGGATATTTTTGGTGTTTGCGCGGTAAAAAATACGTTGCGCTACCAGCTGCTCAAACGCCAGATTCATCACTGCCGTCAGGGCTTCGGTCATTAACCCTTGGCGGGTGTGC
>CAZDNZ010000078.1:0-3475 GCA_964506925.1 uncultured Pseudomonadales bacterium
CTACCGATGTATTGGGTGCCAGCTGGGCTTGCAGGCGGGTATCCAGCGCCCGCCCTTGGTTTAGGCTTTGCGCCATATTCAGCTGGCCGAAGATTTCTGCATAGCCAAATTGCAGGCCAGCAACCCCAACGGTATCGTCTTCGTTATGCAGCTGTCCTCGCCGCAGCCCCCCCTGCAACGATATATACCGATTCAGGCCATATGTGCCCTTAAACACGGCGGCTGGCGCTAATTTTTCTGACTCGCCTGTGGGAATAACCGCCAGATTAGATTCGGTCACCCCGGCCTCGTAATAAAACTGCCCCGTATTGACCATATTGGGCCCCAGATAAAACCGCTGTACCCGTTCCTCCCGCTGGCCTTCTGGCCCGAACAGCAGAATCCGAAAAATATTCAACCCGGGTTGCAGTGTTAGGTCGGTAAAACGAAAACGGCCATCATCCGGCACCACGCCAAACGCTTTCAAAAAACCACTCTGATAGACCTCAATATCCCAGCCCACTGTACCTTCCCCAGTCAGTTCAAACGTATTGATATCACTGACATAGCCGGTGGGGGTATTGGTAAAATACGCCCCGCGCCCCCCATTGCCACCACCAGCCAAAGCCAGATTCGGTAAATCAATATCCCCCAGCTCCAACTGGGTGGCCGCCAGTGGCCCTAACAGCTTACCCTCGGCGCTTTGGCGCGATAGGCGCACCGTTGCCCGATCCAGATGAATTTTTTCATCGTCGGCTTGTGCCACCTGTGCCGTAAACTGGCCACCAAAGCCCAGCACATCCCCTTCTGCCTGCAAACCCGTCCGTTGTGACCAGCTGGTTTCGTTGGTTTCCCCATTGATACTGGCATTGCTTTGTTGGTCAATCTGTACATGCGGAAATGCAAAATTCTGGTAAGGCAGGATATTTTCCGGATCAATCTCTTGCCGCTTTTTCTCCAGCTGGGCGGCACGTTCCTGCCATGTTTGGCGACGCTCCATGCGGGCTTTTTCTGGCAGGGTCATTGTGGATTCTGCATAAAGGGTCAGCTGGTTGAATGCCAGATTAAATTTGAGCGGAAACCATGCGGCAAAATCCTTCATCGGCACATAAATATCGGTCGAGAAAATACGTAAATCCGCTGGCCATGGTTGCGGCGCGCCACCAACACGCACTTGTTTGGCCGCTGCATCCAGCTGAAAAGTTTGTTCTTCGGTCACAAACCAGCCATCGGCCGTACCGGCGGCTGGATTCACCTCAATGGGGAAACCAATGGCCTCGATAATAGCCTGTAAAGGCAGTAATACCTTGCCGCCGGGCAGCTGCATAGCGGTAAACACATCCAGCCGCCGTTGGCCATCCACCACCAGTTCTAACCATAATTGCTGATCTTCCGGAATATCATCCATCGTTAAAAAATCACCCGCCGGGGCTTCGGCATCCTGCATTTCATAAAAGGCCTGCCACGATGCATCCGTGGGCGCAGGTGGCACATCTTCGGTTACGGTTGCTGGGGTTGGTATGGCTGCCACTGTGGGCGGGCGAGCAGCCTTGTCGCTGGCAGGGGGAGCTGGGGTAGCTGTTTCTTTTGGCGGAGGGATATCTGCGGAGCGTGCAGCCTTTGCTTTGGGGGGTGGCGTAGCAGCGGTGGCAGGGGGTTCGGTGGTGGTGATTTTGGGTGCATCCTTGGGCGCATCTTTGGGAATGGCCTTGGCATCAGATTTGGTTTTCATCTGAGGCACTTTAGCGGGCTTTGCCGGCGGCGCATCAGCCACGGTTGTGGGGGATGGTGTTTGCACAGGCGCTCTGATTTCCGGTGCTGGTGGCTTATCTGAGCGTGCATAAGCTGCCAAGCCACGGCCGGCCGACATTTGCATTGCCGACTCGGTGACGTTAACGGCTAAATGTGGCCGCCCTGGTGCCGGCAAACGCAGGCTGACCACTGGCCGTGGCAAATTGGCGCCGCGGTAGGCCGCATGTACTTGGCGCACAAATTTCAAGCCCGCGGCCAGCGTATCTATGGTTGCCAATTCGGACTGTAAGCGTTCCTGCTCATGGATAGGTAACTGCTGCACGCCGGACAAGGTGGCGAGTGGTATCGAAATCTTTGTCCCCACCCCTCCCTGTTGTGGGCCAAAGGTTAAGGGCATCATATCGGCTGCAGCCGGTACATTCGGCAATGGTTGCGGGCTTTCCGCCTGAAACCGCCAGATAACAAACCCACTGCCAGATAATCCGGCAACAGCCATGGCAACCAGCAGCGTGAGCGGCATTATTGTACCACCACGCGCACAGTTAATGGTGCGCCGCTCACATTTTTGGTGGAATAACTGCCGCTGGCTAAGCTGCTTGCGGGATTGAGCGCCCCACCTACATGCACAATCGCACTCCCCGAGCTAACCGTATGCGTAATCACAACATTGCCGACGCCGGTACAATCGCTACCACTGCCGGGTATTGTGCCGGGCGATAGGGCAATTTCGCCATTTAGGGTAACGGTATTGGCACTGGTATCTGTTAAGGTTGCCTGATTATCGCAACTGATTTCTACCGTGGTGCCTGCTGTTACATCAATTTCAATGCGGCCGGGCTGGCCAGACCCACTGCCACTAAAGGCTGCCGCGTAGGATATATTCCCATTGGTACCCAGCTGCACCTGCCCCGCCACTGGTTGGGTGAATTCAATTCTGCCAAATGCCATATCGTCCAGCGGGGTGAGGGTAACTTGCGCCACAACCACTGGTATCATCAGCCACAGCAAGCCTACCGGCAGCCACCAGTGGCGATAATTGTGATGAATCCGGCGAGTGCGTTGCAATAGCATTATTTTTTCTTTTTCGTCAATTGACCCCATATAATATCGTCGTTTAATTGTACAAATACAAAGTTAAACGACAATATGTTGACCTTTTGCAGCAAGCTGGCTATGGTATTGCCAACTTAACTATTATTTACAGGATGTTGTTTTGTTTCTACCTACACCCGGTTTCGATGCCTTATGGCTGTTGCTCATCTGTCTCTTTTGCGGCATAGGCCTCATTGGTTTGGGCTTGCCCTTCACCACCCCGCAAACCCGGGTTTTTGCACCTTGGGCCGGGTGGGGGTTGCTATCGGCCTTGCTGGTGGTATGGGGGGCTGTTTTTTATTTGCCCCTTTCATGGCTGCTTATACCGCTCTTACTCGTTGGTTTTGGGTGGGCTTTTTGGAATATAAAACGCCTGAATTGGTGGCTTTATCCGCTGCTGGCCGCCCTGATGATATTGCTGTTTGGCGCCATGGCCGACGTGGTGATGTGGGATGATTATTCCCACCGGTTAGGTTCGGTCTTTTACCTATACGATCAGGATGCCTTCCCCCAGCAGGGTTTACCCGCCAGTTTTTCCGGTTTTCCGGCTTATCCCTACGGGCTGAGTTTTATTGGGCAAGCGGCGAGTTTGCTGAGTGGTGCGTATCAGGAAACCGCTCTGGCGGTGTTTGGTGGTATTCAGTTTGTTTTC
>CAZDNZ010000078.1:3575-5819 GCA_964506925.1 uncultured Pseudomonadales bacterium
ACCACGTGGGGCAACCCGTTATTTGTGCCAAAGCTGGTATTCTCGGGGTATAACGATGTGCCGCTGGGGTTGTTTATGGCGGCCGCGCTGGTGGTGACGGCTCGCTTGAACCACGACCTGTATGCGCAAGAAAAACCTTGGGCACATGCCCTGCTGCTGGCCGCCATTGGTTGTGGGGTGATGATGCAAAAACAGCTGGGGATTGTGCTTTTTGGGCTGCTGGGGCTGGCATTGCTCTGGCCACACATATGGCGCCAAACGTGGCGACAGCGTAACTTTTGGCTGGTGGGGCTACTGGCTGGGGGGATTCCATTAGCGTTGGCGTTACTGTGGCGCTGGTATATTAGCGTGGAGATTCCCGCTGGCGAATTCACCGCCCGTGGCATCGCACAGTGGCATCTGGATAAATTGCCCGATATTCTCTATGGTATGGGGCTAAATATTTGGCATGCGCCCGGGTTATTTATCCCGCAATTTATGGTGGTTGGGCTGGCGGCTTACAGTTGGCGGCGCCCCTACCAAACACCTTACCTGCAGGAAAGTATCCGGCTGGCAGCATGGTTGGCCATTGGCTATAACCTGATATTATTTACCGCCTATGCCACCAGTTTTTCCGCCTACGAGGCTGTGCGGGCGGCTTCCTACGATCGGTATAACATGCACGTCAGCTATGCCTGCTGGGTGGTGGTGCTGTTTGCTGCTGGCGCGGGCTTCAAACACCATGTGCAGCGCTGGCCTTATGCGCTGGGGGCCTTAGCCTGCCTGCTGGCATGGGGGCTACCTGTGGTATTCGCGGAACGCACGCTTATTCAAGCCGCGCCTGATATTAAAAAAGTACGGCTGTTAGCCGCACAGTTGCGTTCTTATGTGAACGACAATGAGCGTGTCCTCACCTATGCGCCCTATGATTCTGGCTACATACCTGTCATCGTCCGTTACGAGCTGCGCTACAAAGGAAATCAGGCGATGAACCTGCACCACTTTGCGCCGCTGCCTGCTGAATATAACAGTGTGCGGGATTTTATTGCCCAAAACCAGCGGGATCGGCTGATTGTTCTGCAACAGGATGAACGCATCCGGCAAGAGTTTCCCCAACTTGTGCCAGGGCAAATCACCGTGCTTGATGTGCGGAATATTCGATAATAACAGCTTTACCTGCCAAACTTTTCCTGCCATGGCTTGCGTTCAAGGCCATAAGTACTTATACTGGTTATCTATCATATTGGGGGTGTCACGGTTTCGACGGTGTGCGGCCTTGAGAATGGTGCATGCGGCTGGGGGATGCGCCCCGCCTGACAAAACGCATAACAAACATAAGTGCCAAAAACACGAACAATGTTGTGGCTGTAGACTTCCGCGCTCGCGCGGCGGCTCCAGCTGCAATGGCTGCCTAACCGAACCTTCTGATTGGTTTCAGAACTTGGTAAAGCACCGCCACGTTTCGCCACTGCTGTCTGCCGTGGGGTGTTACGTGGTTAAATTTATGGCAGAACTCGGCGTAGCGGTGTTTGCCCGTGAAGCTTAAACTTTAGCAAACACTTGCGGATGGTTGGCCGTGCCTGCCCTGCCCCCGCAAGCCAAATGCAGGCACTAAGCATGTAGGACCACCTTGGGGACCCATGGCGGACGCGGGTTCAACTCCCGCCACCTCCACCAATTTTATATCCAAAACAAAAAAGCGTGGTTTTTTGTTTTGTCCCGGACGCTGTCCGGACCTGTTCGCTAATCCTCACTCACTGCGTTCGCTCCGGCATAGCTTGCCCGCTGGCGCGGGCAGATAATTTTTAACTTAACCGGGCCGCTTTTTTTAGCAAATCTGTTTAGCCGTGCCCCGCAGCCGTTAGGCGAGGAGCCGTGCGTAAACTTATATCCATTTTACCCTGCGGCGGTCTGTTACCATACCGCCGGCCGGAGCCCGTTACTATTCCTCTCCGCCATCTTTTGCGCAGCAAAATACGGCGGAGCCGGCATAGCTTGCCCGCTGGCGCGGGCAGATAATTTTTAACTTAACCGGGGCGCTTTTTTCAGCAAATCTGTTTAGCCATAAAGAATGCCTGCGGCATAGATTGTATCGTGGATGCTGGGTATTGGATTTTTTTTGAACCAGCATGACGGCGGATCCGGCATAGCTAGCTGGCTGCTGGGATACGCAAAAAAGTGAAATTAAATCTTGCAATTGGTGCTGGTACACTATAGAAAGATTGTTGAGTTTTATTGCTCTGACGAAATGTGGATTAAATTTAG
>CAZDNZ010000079.1:0-3735 GCA_964506925.1 uncultured Pseudomonadales bacterium
AGTTTAACGGTGGGCCGGTTGGGCTGGAAACACTGGCCGCTGCCACTGGCGAAAGTAAGGATACCTTGGAAGATGTGGTAGAACCGTATCTGATTCAGCTTGGGCTAATTCAACGCACCCCACGCGGCCGCATGATAACCCAACCCCGTGCCGCAGACGATGCCGCTTAAAATTATCTGAAGCGTGGAAGCGCAGATAAAAGCCAGCCGCAGCACTGTCTAGTAGAATTTAAACCCGGCTGACGCGGATGAGGACAATAAACTCGGTATCTTCCTGCTGGTTTTTCGCACGGCGGAATATTTCCTGCATTCCGGGAATCTGGCGCAACGTGGGTTCGTAGCTTTCATCAATATTTGTGCTGGTTTCAATCAGGCCACCTATCGCATAAATTCGGCCGTACTCCAGCACCATATCTTGGTCTATCACGTTATTTGCCAAGTTAGGTACGGTGTTTTCTACGGGCGTAGAATCACCGATGGATGTACGCACGGTGGTGTTACCACTTTGTGTGGCGACAGAAAGCCGAAAACGTAATTGTACATGGTTACGGCCAATAAACGGAATGGCCGACATGACGGTTCCAGCATTTTTGAACTTGGCGCGGTCGTTACGGGAACCAATGCTGACATCACCGGATGATCCCGTGGCGGTTTCAACTTCGGTTTCAACATACCCCAATTCACGGGTAACACTCACCCGGCTGAGCTGGTTGTTCCGTGCCACAATTGAAGGCCGGCTGAGGGTATAAACATCCCCCAATGTAGAAAGAGATTGCAGAATACCGGTAAAGTCTTCGCCCCCGTTTGCGGTTAGGTTCATAAATCCACCTAACAATTGAGTAGGGTCTAACTGGGAGGCTGGGGTAAAACCAAGTTCCCCCAGCACACTATCTTGGTTAAAGCTGCCCGATAACTGAATACCGCGGTTGGTCTCTTTATCCCGCAGTAAGGCCACAATGCGCGCTTCCACCACAATTTGTTTTAGGGCACTGGATTGAATTTCTGACAGATAATTTTCAATCTGGCGATGTGCTTCCGGGGCGGCACGCACGGTTATCATGCCGGCACTTTGGGTAATTTTAAACCAAGGGTTGGTGTTTTTTTCACTCACTATCGTATTGGTATCCTGCTGCGGGGCAATGTTAACAATGGCGGTTTCAACGTCTGGTTCTACATTATTCAGCGCATTGATAATCTGGTCTTCCGCAGCTTCGTTTTCACCCTCCAAGGTAGGTGGTGGCAAAACGTTATCTTTTGTATCATTGTTGAGCAAACCTCTGTTTTGCAATTGGTTTGGCTGCTGTTGCGTGGTACCACCGCCAGTACTGACCGTTGTTTCGCCCACCTTAATCATGTCATTCAGGGTGGTTTCAATGTCGGTCCATATTTCGTCCGAATAGTTGGTGTTAATATCAGTACCGGATGCGTTGGTGCTACCACCTTCACCTGTGGTCGCTGACAATTCGCTTTTACCAATCAACCCACCCTTACGGGAGCTTTGGCCAATTTCCACAATATAGTTGCGAATTGGGTAGCGCGTGATGTACCAGATGCCATTAACATAATTATAATTGTACCCGGCCTTGCTAAGCACAAGATCCATCATCTCGGTAAAATCTGCACCACTATGAATCAGGGTGACGGTATGATCATTAAGCTCTGGCGGCACAACCACAGATTCACCCGCTGTTTGCGCCAATTCTAACACAACAGATTCCAAGTTACGGTTGATATAAGCCACATCAAATGCGGGGAGGTTGGGTTTTTTAAGGGGGATATGCTCCTCTACCCGCACCGTAGAGCCATGCTGCACCCGCTGCATATGAAAAACACCATCCCGCAGGTAGCTGCGGGGCGCCATATCGCGGCCTTGCCGCGCATCATCCAGCGTGTTTTCGTTAGGGGCGCGCACTTGGTCGGCATAGTAGGCACCACAGCCAGTCAAAAGGGCGTTAAGGGCGAGTAAGGAGAGGGCTTTACGTAACATGTTTTGGCTTCCTTAATAGTAAGTATCTGTTATGGCAATAATACGGCTACTGTCAAATATACTGACATGTAATTGCACGCCGGTCATGTTCTTAATCCGTTCAGCCACAAGGCTGGCGAACGTATTAAAATCGGTTTCGGCAATAATGTTCACGCGTTCTTCTTTAATAAACTTATTTTCTGGGGATAAACGCCAGCGCAAATCCCATGCGCCAGTGCGGGTTGTTATGGCCGCAACCACTCGATCCATAACTTCTGCCAGGGTTTGATTTTCAAAATGCACCTGCAGGGGAATCTGCCCTAATTCAACTTCAGCAGCGTACATAGCAGGATGTGCGCCATGTTCCATTGGCAGGTTACTAACCCTGAGGGGCGGTAATGCTTGCGCTGGCGTTGTGTGAGAGGTTGCGTCTGCTGCTGGCATATCTTGAGTAATTTCTGTATTTTCGGTCGTTGGCTGCTGTTCTGCCAATGTTTCATCCGTTAAATTGTCAGAAGTGCCGCGCTGGTAAACTTCTGGCTGAGCCTGCGCTTGCCCGGGTAACAATACCTTTGCCATGGCAGATGCGCTGCTGATAGTCAATGCAATAACTGTTAATGCAATATATTTCATATTTTAGAGGGTAATAGAATTTTGATTGGTAAGATATATCCCAATTTCATTACATCCGTGCAGTGTGGATTTTATGTTACCAATGGATACCCCAAAAAGAAAGCCCCGCAGGTGCGGGGCTTATCTTTGAGACTTCACCTAGAAGGCAAACCGTGCTTTGAGCATACCTGTGTGTGACAGGTAGTCAGAGCGGGCTTCACCCTCGTAGTTGATGTTGAAGTCCAGTCCACCGGTACTCATGATACCAAGGCCGGCACCAAACTTCAGTCCGCTGCGGGCATCATCGATACCTTCGGGGCTGAATGTGACGTTGGTACCCACGAAGGTGGCATTTGCCTGGGCTTCGTCGTCCACCACATCGTAGGTGTACATCAGGTCCAGCGTTGGGCGCAGCGTTGTTGTGCTGTCCATTGCGTAGTCCTTAGCCAGTTGTACCCCAAGACCAGCGACCAGTTCAGAGAAGTTCTCGTTGTCCACTGTTGTGGCCAGCGTGGAGCCTGTCTCTGTGTAGTCATCGATGTTAGCGTAGCTGTAGTTCAGCATGGCTTTTGGTGTAATCATGGTGTTGTTGTACATCATGACTTTACCAAGCTCGGCACGGGCACCAAATTGGTAACCATCGTAATCGGCTGATACTCTATCACCGTTCGAGAGGATGGTCCGTTTGGTGTCGTAGTTGTTAATCGCACCGTTAACCATACCGTTCAGGTACATGCCTTCGCTCAGGTCACGCTCACCGTACACTGTCAGCTGGTAGCTATCCACCTCGGTGGTGGCGTTGCTGGCAGCGTCGGAGTCAACATCCGCTGTACCGTAAGACAGGGCAGCACCAACGGTTGCACCTTGCACGATATTGTCGGAGTCGGCACCGATGGTAAAGCCGAAGCTATCCATTTCGTACCCTTTAATGCCATCACGTTCATCTTGGTCGGCTGTTTTACCAAAACCTTGGAACCACATGTGGCGGCTGTGCATACCGTTACCGGCGGCTAAGCCTGTTTCGGCACCACGCAGCTTGGCAAAACGTGTGCTTACAGTACCCATGGCTTGGCCTTGCGTTTCCATGGATGCAGCTACTACGCTACCGTCCACCGCTGGGTTCAAGCTTTCCAGGTTATCTTGCACTTCTTTAGCACT
>CAZDNZ010000079.1:3835-5804 GCA_964506925.1 uncultured Pseudomonadales bacterium
ACACCATCATTGTTGAAGACAACATCTGCCGATGAAATGGTTACACCAGCATCAATGTAAACATAGCTACTGCTAATGTTGGCGGATGATGTGGCTGCCAGATCGTTGTAGAAGAACAAAGATGTGCCAGATGCTGCATCAAAGTCGGCAATATCTGTCAGTGATACGCCAGAGTTGAACGTTACCGAAGCCGCATTCGTAACAGCAAGGCTTTCAAAGCCAAGGACATCGTTTGTTATGTCTTGGTCGGCAGCAATGTCCAGTTCATCGGTACCTGCGCCACCATCCAGTGTGCCAGACACACCGTTGGCTGTGGCCAGATAGAACCGGTCGGCTGCGGCACCAAGGTCCACATCTCCGGTAATGGTACCACCTGTCAGGCTGATAACATCAGCACCGCCAGCGGTAGAAATGTTACCCGTAATTGTACCAGCAGACATACTCACAGCATCAGCTGCACCTGTTAAGGTGACTGAACCACTAATGGTACCTGTGTTTTCGATTACTGAGCCATTGGAGCTCATCGCGCTCAGGTTAATGGCCTCTGTGGCACCGTCAGTTGCGATAATGCTACCTGCGTTGGTAATTGTCGCATCAGCATTGTCCGTAGTTGCGCTAATGGCAACAGCACCTGTGCCAGATACCTGTACGGTTCCGTTTGAAGTTATGTTAATAGTGTTTGAGGCTGCTTCATCGGAGTTTAGTCCGATACCGTCGCCGCCAGGCACATTTACAGTACCACTAATATCAAAACCACCAACAGTGTTACTGGTAAACTGCGTAGCAGTAACGGTTGTGGAAATCACATCCGCGCTAGCCGTACCGGCAACACCTATGGCAGCTGAAAACATCAGGGCATAGATTGATTGTTTATTCATGGGTTTATTTCCTCTTTTTTGTTGAGAGATAACTCAGATTAACCACAGGTGTGCTGCATTGCAAGAAAAGAATTATAAAAAAAACATTTATCCACAGTTCATAAATGAAGTGTGTTACAAAAATGACATGAATAAGTTATGCGGCCTTATTTTATGTGTGCTGGTTTTAGTAGGCTGCCAGCGTACTACGCCCCTACAGGCGTGGTTATCTGCCCAGCCCCAGCCGACTTGGCAAACCATGAACCTGTCCACAAACCCTTTTGTGCTGCGTAGTATCATCCTGCGGGAACAACCCCATACGGTATTGCATATATATATAGAAGGGGATGGCCATGCTTGGCTGCGCCCCAGTGTGCAATCGCCCGACCCCACGCCGTATCATCCCCTTACGTTGCAATTGGCAGCCATAGATGTGCACCCGCAAGTAGCCTATTTAGCGCGGCCTTGCCAATACACCATGCCAACCCACAACCAACCGGCGTGCCAGAAAAAATATTGGGGTCAAGCCCGTATGGCGCCCGAGGTAATTGCGGCTATGCATGAAGCGGTGAATCAGCTAAAGCAGGCCACAGGCGCGCAGCAGGTGGCATTGTTTGGCTATTCTGGCGGCGGTGGGGTGGCCCTATTACTGGCAGCCCAGCGCGATGACGTGGCCAGCATCCGTACCATTGCCGGTAATTTGGATCACGCGGCCTTTACCCACCATCATCGGCTTACGCCTATGGCCGCCTCTCTCAATCCGCTGGATGTTGCTGCGCAGGTGGCGCACATTCCCCAAATACATTATGCGGGCGAACAAGATAAAGTGATACCCCCAACCCTGACCACGGCGTTTACCGCGGCGCTTCCCCAGCCACACTGTGCGCGGCAAGTTACTTTGCCGCAAGCCACCCACACAACAGGCTGGACAAACGCTTGGCCGCGCCTGCTGGCACAAAAACCCCCTTGCCAAAACGATGCATTTGCCGTAAACATGCAGCCATAATAACATATATGGTTCAAGCCATATGATTCGGGGCCTATAGCTCAGCTGGTAGAGCGCTTGCATGGCATGCAAGAGGTCAGCGGTTCGAACCCGCTTAGGTCCACCA
>CAZDNZ010000080.1:0-5587 GCA_964506925.1 uncultured Pseudomonadales bacterium
GGTGGCATTGTTGGGCGCGTAGTAGGTATTGTACCAATCCAACGCTTTTTGTATCGTATAGGCTTCAATATCCTCACGCCAGCCAATTACAGGGTGGCCATAGGGTGCAGTGCCATAATGTTCATGCAGGAAGGACTCGAAAAAACGATTAACGGGGTTACTTTCGGTGCGCAGCTGACGTTCCTCCAACACGGCACCGCGTTCTGGCTGAAAAAACTCTTCTGTGAGGGTAAGGTTTACCATGCGGTCGGCCTCCTGCTGCATGAGGAGGGGCAAGCGATCCGCAGCCGCTTCCTGATAATAGGCGGTCATATCCCAGCTGGTGAAGGCATTTTCTTGAATGCCGTTGCTGTGCATCATATCCTCGCGGGCGTCACGCCCTTGGTTTTTGGTGCCATGGAACATCAGATGTTCTAACATATGGGCAATGCCGGTACGGCCGGTTTGTTCGTCCATACTGCCGGCACGATACCAAATGCTGTGTGCCACAACAGGGGCACGGTGATCCGGAATAACAATAACATGCATGCCGTTATCGAGGGTGGTGGTTTGCATTTCTATACTAACTCCTGCTTTGGGTAAAATCAGACCTAGCGTGCACAAGGCCGCCAGCGTGAGGGGGCGCATTATTCGGCGTCCTTCTTCGTGTCGCTGCCCCACAGGCTGCCCCACCAAGGGGTTTCTGCCGCTTCTTCGGTAGAGGTTGTGGGGGCGGGGGTGAGTTCATCCCGAATATTGGCATCGCCACGGCCGGTTTGTTCCAGAATCCAGCCATCGTTCCCGGCAGCGGGTGGTGTTTGCGTGGCAGATGCGCCAGCATCTTGGCCAAACAGAACATCCTCCACATTTTGTTCTACTGAGGCTGGGGCGCGGGTGGGGGTATCGTCTGCTGCGCCGCCCTGTTGCGGTGGCCGTAGGGTGAGGTCGGGCGGAATGGTTAGCGGCGGGGCATCCATAACAGCGGTGGCATCTGGTGCGGAACTGCCGGAAAACAGCGGCGTGCTATCGCCACAGGCGGTAATCAGTAACAGGGCAAACAGGCTAAGATATTTTTTCATGGTTGGTTTCTTTACTCTTGTTCATTTTATGCTTTGTAACATACTGAACGATTTCTGTGCAAAAGAGAAGTACCACGCCAACGGAAATTGCACTATCTGCCACATTAAAGGCCGGAAAGTGGTAAACACCCCAATGAAAATCAATAAAATCAAGGACCGCGCCATGGTGCAACCGATCCAGCATATTGCCGGCAGCACCGCCAATAATTAGCCCCAACCCGGCCTGTGCCCACGGGTTTTTTTCCTGCCGCAGCCAGTTGGTAAAAACCAGAATGGCGATGATGGCAATCAGGGTAAAAATGGTCGGCAGGTAAACATCCGGCGGGATGGTAAGCCCCCCAACCACCAGCGGTGTTTGGGCATTGCTGAATAAACTGAAAGACATACCGGGATTCCATGCCAACACGATGTTCAGCACCGGCCATACTTTTAGCGGCAGCATAAAGGCGAACATCAGTACCAGCTGTTTGGTGAGGATATCCAGCGTTAAAACCAGCGCAGCGAGCAGGAATCCACGTTGCATCAGGCGGCTTTCACTTGGTGGCCATCGGCTTGCAGGGCATTTTCACAACGGGCGCACACACCAGCCTCGGTTAAGGTGGTATGGTACAGCCAGCAGCGGGGGCATTTGTGGCCGGTAGCTTTTTGCACGTGCAAGGTAGCACCGGTGGTTACCTGCGATACAACCAGAATATCCTGCCAGTCGGTTGCGGATAGGCCGAGCAAGTCCGGCAGGGTCACGGCAACATCCACATTCGCGCCTACATCGCCACGGGTACGAATATCCTCAATCTGTTGGTTGACCTGATCCCGCTGCTGCAAAATGGCCGACCAGTCTTGGTTGGGCACGGGTGCTGTAAAGGCGGTATGGAATGTTTGCAGGTGCACACAGGCTGCGTCCCCATGGTGGGCGCGCCATACTTCATCGGTCGTGAAGGGCATAATCGGCGCTAAGTGGGTGCATAATGCTTGCAAAATATGGTGCAGAACCGTTTGGCAGCTGCGCCGGCGGTGATCATTTTTCGCATCGCAATATAAACTGTCTTTACGGGCATCAAAGTAAAAGTTAGAGAGGGTTATATTACAAAAGTCGTACAATTCCCGCATGGCGTAATGAAAGCGGTAGGCAGCGTAATGGGTGCGAACATTATTGGTAACTTTATGTAATTCATGCAGAATATACTGATCCAGCGCAGGCATGGCTGTGGCCTCTATGGCATTATCAGGCGTAAAGTCGTGCAGGTTGCCCAGCAGAAAACGGAAGGTGTTCCGAAAACGGCGATAGTCGTCGGCAGCGGCTTGCATAATATCTGCCGAGTAGCGCACATCCTCGGTATAATCGCTGCGGGCTACCCACAGGCGGATAATATCCATCCCGAAGTTATCCAGCAGCTCGCGCGGCTCTACGCCATTACCGAGGGATTTACTAAATTTGCGGCCATGGCCATCCACCACAAAACCACTGGTGAGCACGCCCTCGTACGGGGCATCGCCATAGTTGGCAATAGAGGTAAGCATACTGGAATGAAACCAGCCCCGGTGCTGATCCGAGCCTTCCTGATACAAATCCACCGGCCGTTTACCATCGGTACGGTGGAAGCGGCCGCCGGGCGCACTATCGGCACGCACCACATGGGCATGGGTCGTACCAGAATCGAACCACACATCTAGAATATTCTGCTCAAAATGGAAATCTGATGTCGTGTAGCCGTTATCGTCCAGCCAGCCAGCGGGGAACAGTTCGGCATGGCGATTTTCTTCAATCCGGCTATCCCACGCATCAATGCCTTCGGTGGCGATTAGGTGCACGATATGATCCCAAACCGCCTCATCCTGCACAATATCGCCCGTTTGTTTGTGCTGCATAATGGTGATGGGCACGCCCCACGCCCGCTGCCGCGAGATACACCAATCGCCCCGGTGGGCAATCATGTTGCCAATGCGTTGTTCGCCGCTGGCCGGCTGCCAATGTACCTGACGCATACCGTCATTGCCGTGAATGGCCGCCAAAGAGGCCTGCCGGATGGTTTTGCCATCCAGTTCGGCCACGGGTATATCCAGCCCCACAAACCATTGCCGCGTAGCTCGGAAAATGAGGGGGGCTTTGCTTCGCCAGCTGACTGGGTAACTGTGGGTAAAGCTGTAAGCCTTTACCAAGCTGCCATTGGCCTGCATGGCCGCCACAATTTTGGGCTGGGCTTGCCAGATATGTTCACCCGCCAGTGGGGTACCATCTGGCAGGGGTGCCACTGTTTCATCGTACAGGCCATTGCCCTGCACGGGGCAATGCAGCTCCAGCCCCAGTTTTTGGCCTAGTTCAAAGTCTTCCTGCCCGTGGGCGGGGGCAATATGGACAAAGCCCGTACCGGCCTCGGTGGTGACATGATCCCCATGCACCAGTGGTGCGAGGCGATCTGGGTAAAAAGGATGGCGGCAGCTATGGCCGGCAAAGGCAGCGCCTTTTTGTGGCTCACCGCTGGGGGTGGCCTCGATGCCGGTGGTTTGGATAAAGTCTGGCACCAGTTTTTCCGCCACCCAGAGGGTTTCGCCATTGGCTTGCAGCGGGGTGTAGGTTTCCTCGGCATGGTAGGCCATGGCGCGGTTTGCGGGAATGGTCCAGGGCGTGGTGGTCCACATCACCACATAGGTTTGTGGGGCATCCAGCAGGGGAAATTTGACGTAAACAGCGGTGCTTTCCTTATCGGCATATTCCACTTCGGCTTCCGCGAGGGCGGTTTCTTCCACGGTGCTCCACATGGTGCTGCGCAGCCCTTGGTACACCACGCCCCGGCGTACCATTTTGCCCAGTTCGGCCACAATCGCCGCTTCGTTGGCGGTGGCCATGGTCAGGTAGGGGGCATCCCAGTCCGCCAAGGCGCCAAAGCGCTGCCATTCACTTTTCTGGATATCAATCCAGTGGGCGGCATACTCCCGGCATTTGGTGCGGAGTTCGGCGGTGGTAAAATCATGTTTTGATTGTTTATTTTCGCGCAGCCCTTGCTCAATTTTCCATTCAATCGGCAGGCCGTGGCAATCCCACCCCGGGACGTAGGGGCTATCCAGCCCGGCCATAAATTTGGCACGGACGATAAAATCTTTCAGCACATAGGTCAGGGCATGGCCCATGTGCATGTGGCCGTTGGCGTAGGGGGGGCCCAGGTGCAGAATAAATTTTTCCTTGCCTGCCCGTTGCTGGCGCAGCTGGCCATAAACATCCATATCCAGCCAGCGTTGTACCCAGTCTGGCTCCCGCGCAGGCAGGTTGGCGCGCATGGGGAAGGCTGTTTGCGGCAGGTTGAGGGTGGCCGAGAATGGATTTTTTTCAGGGTTTTTCGCGTCTGTCACTTGGTTTTCTCTTTCATACTTTCATTCTTTAAATACGTAATGTTATAGCAGAAATTACGGCTGGCGTAACCGTCTGCTGGAAATTTTCCCATGTTTATCGCTCACCAGTGGCAGCACATGGGTGGTAAAGGCGGCATGTTCTACCAATGTGCTGACGGTACCGGCGGCTTTATGGCCAAAGCGGAAGTCGGTACCTACCACAACATGTTCTGCCGCCAGATCCTGTATCAGAATTTCGTTTATGAAATTTTCTGGCGGCATGTTTGCAATATCTTCATTAAATGTGTAAATCACCACGCGGTCGGCGCCATATTCGTACAATTTTGCAATTTTTTCCTGCGGGGATGTCAGGCGGGCGAACGGGGCATCCGGCTGAAAGTATTGCTGCGGATGGGGTTCGAACGTAACAACCACCAAGGGCAGATCTAGCGCATCCGCCCAGACGCCGGCCGTTTGCAACAGCTTACGATGCCCGGCGTGGACGCCATCAAAGTTGCCGATGGTCACAACACTGGGCATATCAGGCCACCTGCTTGCACATGGATTTCACCGGCGCGAAGCTGGTGCGGTGGTGGGGGGTTATGCCGTAATCCAGCAGGGCTTGCCGGTGCTGAGCCGTGCCGTAGCCGGCATTTTTCTCCCAGCCATAGGCTGGGTAGGTGGTGGCCAGTTGCTGCAGGATTTTATCCCGCGTGACCTTGGCCACAATACTGGCGCAGGCAATGCTAAGGGAGGTGGCGTCTCCTTGCACCACACTTTGCCCCGGGCAGGGCAGGCTACTGGGGATTTTATTGCCATCAATCAGGGCATAATCTGGTGGTGTTGGCAGGTTGTTTATGGCGCGGGTCATAGCCAGCAGGGTGGCTTGCAATATGTTGAGGGTATCAATTTCCGGCACACTGGCCTGCCCAATGCCTACCTGTGCTATGGCGGTGATATCGGTAAACAATGTAGTGCGCTTGCTGGCGGATAACTTTTTGGAATCCTTTGCGGGGGGCATATAGCCAGCCGGCAAAATAACCGCAGCCGCCACCACAGGCCCCACCAGCGGGCCACGGCCTACTTCATCTATGCCGCAAATATGGGCGTATCCTTGCTGCTGCAGGGTGGTTTCTAAGGTTAAATGGGGCATATTCATATGCTACTTAACCTAGCACCATATTGGCTGGCAGGTAAGCCCCTAC
>CAZDNZ010000081.1:0-5542 GCA_964506925.1 uncultured Pseudomonadales bacterium
TCGTCTTCGGCATAATAAGCCTCGTCAGAAACACAGTACCACCCGCTGTAGGTATCTTTATAAATCCAACCATTATTGGCTAAAGTCTGCCAAAAGGCCTGCACACCCTGTATATGCCGCTGTTCGGTGGTTCGGATAAAGTCATCGTTGGAAAGGTTCATCATGCTTTCCAGCACGCGGAACTGTTCTGCCATTTTATCAACATAAGCCTGTGGTTCTAGGCCTGCAGCTTCGGCCTTACGTTGTAGTTTTAGGCCATGTTCATCGGTACCAGTCAAAAATTTCACATTTTTACCTTGCAGACGCTTGAATCGGGCGAAGATATCGCAGGCTACATTGGTATAAGCATGCCCTAAATGTGGTGCGCCGCTGGGATAATAAATGGGGGTTGTAATGTAGGAATGATTCATTGTGCTATCTTTCTCAGAGCTGTTTCCATAACCCAGTTGCCGGATAAATTATGCGATAGCATACGTTGCTGTAAATCTGCAAGGGTTACATATAACTGGCTGCTCTGGTAAGTAGGATTTTGTTTACATTTTTTGGCAATTTGGCGTTTCAACAGGTCTAAAGCCAGTGGCACCTGCTTTTTTTGCTGAATCTCGTCAGCCAGTTCAACAGGATGGCCACCTGCGGCTAGTTTTTCCTGCAAAGCCAATGCTTCTGCGCCCAAATACAGCCCCTGCCCAGGCAAACCCGGTGCCAGTGCGGCCAGAGCTGCTGGATTCTCTGCCCCCTGCTGCGTCAGCACTTCTTCTGTTTCTGTTTGGCTGAGGGGATGTAATCGCAGTTGACGACAACGTGATAAAATGGTGGGCAGCACACGGAACAGGTTGTGCGCAATAATCAAAAAGTGCGTGTTTGGTGCAGGTTCTTCCACGCACTTAAGGAGTGTATTGGCCGCTTCGTGTCCTAGGTCATCAGCTGCATCTATCAAAATAACACGGCGCCCCATGGGTTTGAGTTGTAGCTGATTCAGCATGTTGCGTGATTGTTCTACAGTAATTTTTTTGCCGGCCTCAGGCGTTAAGGTTAGCAGGTCTGCACAGGCACCTGCCTCAATTTGAGCCAACACAGGGTTGCTGGAAGCGGGTTTCAGCCCTTCTGCAGGGGAAAAAGTACCGCCACAGATAATAAAGCGGGCAACGATGTCGGCTAATGTACGTTTGCCAATACCCTGCGGCCCATAAAAAACCAGCGCATGAGGTAAGCGGTCGGCCATGTGCAGGTTATATAAAAACTCCTGCGCCGCCAAATGCCCGATTAACATGCATTTACCTCCTGCGCTGTTTGCCCGTAGCGCGCTAAAAAAGCTTTCAGGATATTCTGCTGCACGTCGTCAATAGCCTGATTAGCCTGAATAACAGCGCAGCGCGTTGGTTCTGCTTCTGCAATTTTCAGAAAGCCTTGGCGGACGGCATGATGAAAAGATAAATCCATGTCCTCATAGCGGGTTTCGGTACTGGCGGTATCGCTAAGCCGCTGTTGGCTGCGCTGTACGCCAATTTCTGGCGCTATATCCAAAATGAATGTCAGGTCAGGCATCACACCACCACAAGTGGCTTGATGGTGCAGAGCCATAATGTCTGTGGGGTTAGCACCACGCGCTGTTTGATAAACTAAAGTGGAGTCGGCATAGCGATCGGTCACGACGATTTTCCCCTGTTGGAGGGCGGGCAGAATATTCGTTTGTAAAGCCAGCCGTCGATCCGCTGCAAAAAGTAACGCTTCGGTTACGCCATCCATCACATCGGAATGGGGTGTGAGCAGAATCTCCCGAATTTTCTTGCCTGTGATTGTGCCGCCGGGTTGTTTAGTAGAAAATACAGGCAAGGCTTGAGCGGTAAGCCACTGGCAAAATAATTGGATTTGGGTGGTTTTCCCTGCTCCTTCCCCACCTTCGAAGGAAATAAATAGCGGCGTTTTGATGGTATGCATTAAATTCATATATTCGCAGTGTAGTGATTTTGCGCTTAAAAATAAAGGGCTACCTTACATGACAGCGGCTGCATAGGCCGAATAAACCAGATTGCTTCAGGTTAAACCCCTAAACGATAAAATAGCTTCTGAAAAAACAGAGCAATTGGGTCACTTTCTGGCACACGCCGAGCCGCCACAAGATCTGTGGTGAAGGTCTGTTCCCCCAAGTTTAGGGTTAAGGTGCCCAGTTTTTGACCTTGTTCAATGGGGGCATGCAGATTTTCGCCATATTCAATTTGGATATCGTAGGGAGGCTGGGTATCTTTGGGTAAATAACCACTGGCAGCTGTGGCTGTTTCCAGCATCACTTCCGGTGCGATACCCCCCCACACAGGTGTTGTTTGAACCTGTGCGCCAGCATTCCAGAGGTTGATTGTATCAAACTGACGGAAACCGTAATTGAGGAGCTTGAGGCTTTCCCTTTCCCGTGCGGTAAAGCCGCTGGTGCCCATAACCACACTCACCAAACGATTACCATTCTGTGCTGCGCTGGCTACCAAATGATAGCCTGCATCTTCGGTATGGCCGGTTTTCATGCCATCTATGCCGTTTTTACCTAGTAAACGATTACGGTTATCTTGGGTTATATTGCTGAATGTAAACTGAGGCTGGCTGAAACGATCGTAAAAATTCGGGAAATCCCGGATAATGGCAGAAGCCAACTTACCCATATCGGCGGCGGTGGTTAGCATCATGGGGTCGGGCCAGCCGGTGGCATTGGTAAATATGGTGTTGTTCATGCCTAATTCGTTGGCTTTGGCATTCATCATTTGGGCAAAGCCGTCTTCGGTGCCGCCCAGATACTCTGCAACAACAATGCAGGCATCGTTGCCCGAAGATGTGGTGATACCAGAAATAAGATTATCCACCGTTACAGATGTGCCCACTTCCACAAACATTTTGCTGCCGCCTTTCCGCCAGGCTTTTTCCGAAACGGGCAAAGCTGTTTGCAGGTTAAGGTCACCTTTTTTCAGGGCATCGAACAGCAAGTAAAGCGTCATCAGTTTGGTGAGGCTGGCTGGCTCCATTTGCTCGTCAGGATTATGGGCATAAACGGGTGTTTGGGTGGCAGGGTGTAATAAATACGCAGCTTCGGCATTTACATTAAGATCGTATGCCCAGCTGTAAAGCGGCATCATGACAAGGCTGGCAAACAAAAATAAATATCGCATAACTATTCCCTTATTATTTTTCCACAACGGCAATTACAGCTGTATTAAACCCGGCCTGAACAATTCTGGCAAGGGCATCGTCGGCAGCGGTTACATTGGTGTATGGACCCACCCGTACCCGGTGCAGGGTTTTTCCGGCACGCATAAACGGCTGTAATTCAGCTGTTTTGCCGGCTTTTGCCATAACTTGTGCCGCCTGCTGCTGTGCGTTAGATTTATTACCAAACGCACCTGTTTGAATATAAAGTGTGACATTATCCATTGGTTTTTTCTGTTCGGTGGCATTTTCCGAGGTGACGGTCACGCGGCGGGTGAAAGAGGCTGCCGGCTCGGAAGCTGCGGGCATTTCTGCACTAGCCACTTGTTTTGCTTGAGAGGTAGCGGGTGCCGGCTGTCGTTGTACAACACGGGTTTGAGGGCGCCGGTTAGGGTTGAAACCATCCGGATAATGGTGGGGGCCATCAATGGCCTCTACTTTCACCGGGCCGGTGCCGGCTTTGGCAATATTCAGCGCTTTTGCGGCTGCGTAGGAAAGATCGATGACGCGGCCACGCTTGTAAGGCCCCCGATCGTTAATACGTACAACAACACTTTTGCCATTATCCAAGTTTGTGACCCGGGCGATGGTAGGCAATGGCAGTGTGGGGTGCGCAGCTGTTAACTTATACATATCGTAACATTCACCGTTGGCAGTGGTGCGCCCGTGAAATGCAGTGCCATACCAGCTAGCAATCCCCTGCTCCGCAAAATTAAAGGAGGATTTAATGGGGTAATATCGCATATCGCCGGATTTATAAGGCCGCCCTACCTTATAATGCCCTTTTTGACTATAGTGGCAGCGTGGGCCTGCACCTGTGCCATCTTCCGGGCCTTGCTCTGGCGGGGCACTGGCTTTTTTCCATAAATGACTGGCCACTTGCATCTCGGTACAGCCAGCAGCGAGAAAACAGATGACGGCTAGCCCTATAATACGCTTCATGATGCCAGTGCCTCCGCCAGTTGATAAACCGCAAAAGCAAAATGGCTGCTGTTGTTCCAGCGCATAATGGTATTGAAGTTATGAAACACCAAATACGCCTTTTCTTGAGGGCCTTCGGGCAGGAATAATCGGGCTGGAGTATCTGCGGCTATATTTAAGGTTCTCAGCGGTGTAACGCCCATTTTTTGCCAAGCTGAAAGGGGTTTAGTGGTGGTTAAGCCACGGCTGGATAATTTTAAATCTGCGGGCAAAAACTGGTTCAGAATCACCCGTTGTGCAACAGGTTGCCCTGTTTGCCAGCCATTTTGTTTGAGATAGTTTGCGGTAGAAGCCAGTACATCTGCGGTATTCTGCCAAATATCTATCTTGCCATCGTTATTGCCATCTGTTGCATAATGATGGTAACTGCTGGGCATAAATTGGTTTTGTCCCATGGCGCCAGCCCAGCTGCCGGTGAAATCGGGTAGCTGAATATGTCCGGCATCCACAATTTTTAGTGCATGAAAGAATTCTTTACGAAAAAAATCTTGCCGGTGGCTGTTATAAGCCAGCGTGGCCAAACTGGGTAGGATAGGAAAATTGCCTTTGTACGTGCCATAGTGGCTTTCAATGCCCCAGAGGGCAGCCATAATGTGTGGTGGTACACCGTATTGGCGCGCAACAGCTTGGAATAGTGCTTTGTTTTCAGCCAGAGCCGCCTGGCCATTACGGATGCGCCGTGGTGAAACCAATGATGCTTGATAACGCTTGAAACTATATTTAACCTCTGGCTGGTTTTGGCTTTTGGTGACTGCCCGCGTGACAGGCTCAATTTTTTGGCCAAAAGCCTGAGAGATTAAAGTTGCATTTAATCCCCTTTCCTTGGCTTCTGCCGCTAGATTCTCAACAAAATCTTGAAATGATGCATGCCCTGCCACTGGCAGCATAGCAGCGCTAACCAAACACATTGTCACATATGCCCATTTCAACCTCATATCATAACTATAACGCTGTGGTGGCAGTTAAGCCAGCGGGGTTTGCGGCCAACAATTTTACCTGTTGCAGTTTCGTTACCATTGCGCTGTGCGCCAAAAAATGGTTATATGCGCTTCAGCCAACGAGCGCACTATGGAAGAGTGGCAGAGCGGTTGAATGCACCGGTCTTGAAAACCGGCAAGGATGAAAGTCCTTCGTGGGTTCGAATCCCACCTCTTCCGCCATAAAAAAGTGCCCTGTAAGGGTAATTTTTTATGGAGGAACAGTTGATTTGGATAAGAACGCTTGGTTCGACCATGAGATTAGTGAGCCGCAGGCGAACTTAGCGATGGCGACTGAGGCCGCAGGCCGAAGTAATCCCACCTCTTCCGGCGTATATTATATATACAAAACAAAAAAGCGTGGTTTTTTGTTTTGTACTGGGCTCTGCCCAGAA
>CAZDNZ010000082.1:0-395 GCA_964506925.1 uncultured Pseudomonadales bacterium
CAAACAGCGCCTCAAAGGCAGCGGGCAGCGCTTCGCCTGTAGCGCCAGCAGGCATGAGTGTGGCTTCCAGCTGGCCAAAATCCAGACGCGCAGGCACCTGTACACGGTAAATACGGCCATAGGTGCTTTTAAAGGCATCGGAAAGAACGGTTTGATAGTGCCCTACCCGGCTGCGTAGCGAGATATTAAGCATTGTCAAGGCGTTGCCACTTTTTTGCTGGGTGGCTGGCGCTTCAACTTTTAGAGTCAGGAGCGGCAAATCCGCGCGCGTTAAATCTGCTGGGGCATATATCCCTGCAAATCGAGACAGGGTATTATAGTATTCTGCAATATAGGGCTGGGCAAAATCGTTATAAGGTGGCGCCTGCACTTGGGCGAACAAAACGGCAGCCTGC
>CAZDNZ010000082.1:405-5508 GCA_964506925.1 uncultured Pseudomonadales bacterium
ATTATAGGCATCTATGGCACGCATCAGCATTCCGTAGGCTGGCTGCGCAACTTGGAGCGTTGCCCGCATGCGCTCGTCCACCCGGCGCCAGAGGTCTTCCGCCGCCGCCAGACTATCCACACGCTTTAAGGCTTCGGTGGCCACAAATGCCAAGGCTAAATCTGGGTGCTGCCGGTGCAAACGTGCACCCAACTGAGCAAGCTGGGCAGCAGACGAGGTTTTATCCTGCTGTAGGGCATTCTGTAAGCCACGCAGTAAATAATCAGCCTGTTCTGCTGGTGGGAATGTAGCCTCACGAAACAGCGGGCCCAACCGGTAAACAGCGGTTGGCGGCCCATACAGCCCCGCTGCATTCAGCAGAATATTCCGGAGGGTGCCGTCTAATAGTTCGGGGTTATTCTCGGTTTCTGCTTTGAAAAAAGTATATTTTGCGCCCAAATCCGGCA
Organism: uncultured Pseudomonadales bacterium; assembly: GCA_964506925.1. Lineage (GTDB taxonomy): Bacteria > Pseudomonadota > Alphaproteobacteria > UBA2136 > JAPPOO01 > CAZDNZ01. Next base: position 852 of record CAZDNZ010000082.1, read on the forward strand.
CAACTTCGGCCTGCGGGCGTAACAAAACATCTGGCGCATCGGTACTGACGGCATCCTGCAGCCCACGTTCCCGCAGGTATTTGGTAAACTCTTGGCGCAGAATATTGTTCAGCTGAAAACTCACATCCAGCGTATCGGTCAGAAAGGTCTCCAGCGCCTTAATTTGGTCAAAATCGTCCTCCGCAAAGGCTTGGCGCATCCGCTCTATCACCATTGGCACCACATTCTGCCGCCGCTCCTGCACTGCCGCCTGCGCGACTTGTGCATAAGCCATAATGGCCGTTAGGTTTTGCTGCTGCATCGCTTGCTCTAGGCCAGTTTGTATGGCTTTTTGAATCTGGAGCCGTGTTACGTTGGTTTGGGCATCCATATCAATATCTGCCAGCAGCGGGAGGACATTTTTGCCCCGTTCTGCCAAATTTTTAAGCACGGCTAATAAGTTTTCTGTATAGGTTGCGCGGTCTGCCTCTGGAATACGTTGGCGTTGCAGGCCAGCTAGCATAGAGGCATCTCCCGTTTGCAGGCTGTAGCGTTTGGCATCATCCAAAAACGCCTGCCACCCTGTTTGACGTGGATCCAGCAATAAAGCCAACTTTTGTAAATATAAATCAAGTGTGGGGGCATCCATGCCTGCCCCATGTGCCAGCATTTTAGCCTGCTGAGCTTGGTTCTGCCGCCAACCCTGCATCAATTCGGCCATGGGTGCTGTTGGCTTTAGGTTATGTTGTTGCACATAGCTAAAGAATGTCTCCAAAAAAACTTGAGTGCCGGCCTTGGCATCGGCCAGAATATGTTGCTGCCACTTACCCATTGCCAATGCCTGTGCGGCCTCAGCTGGCAGGGCTTTATCGGCCAAGCCTGGCAAATATTGACGCACATGCCCATCTTCATTCGTATAATATCCCAGCAGCACATGCACAACGTTTGCACTTGTGCCGTCCAGCAAACGCTGACCAGCCAACCGCTGCAAATAGTCGGCAGGATTCTTACTTTCTTCTAATTCGCGGCGGACTTGCTCAAAAAACAGATTCATATACGGCAACTGAAATGGCGTTGCCGCCAATGCATTGATGGCCTGTAATAATGGCGCAGGCTGGTTGGGCAACGTGGCCACCTGCGCGGCTTGACGCATCATAAAATCAGTTAGATGAACGGTTGTACCCTCATCTACTTCTAGGGGCTGTAATTCCGCCTGCGCTAGGCTTTCCTCAAATCCATCGAGCATTTCTGGCGCATCTGCCAGACAATTCGTGGCCACACAAGCCCCCCACTGTGCCTCTGCTTTTAGCGTATGCAATAAGGTATCGTCTGGCTTAGCTGCCAGCAGCGGTGCCAACATCTCGAGAGCTTTGGTATAATCTCCATTTTCTACGGCGCTAACGGCATCCTGCGCATCTTCCTGACCACAGCCCGCTAGCAGAAAAGCCGCCCCTGCCAACGCAGGAATCCATAAGACCATACGTTGAAATGCATATATTCTTGTTTTTATTTTCATAGAATAAACATACCATAAAATTGGACAAAACAACTAAACACAGGCACGTTAACACACATGAACAGAACACTTTTCTTACTTATTGTGGCCTTTTTGCTGCCACACATGGGGCACAGTGCTGGCCACGAAGCGGGGGAACGCTTGTATTATATTGTTAAATGGGGCTGGCTAAAGGCCGGCGAGGCCGAGCTATTATGGCAGCCTGCCACCGATGATACGCCCCAAACCATCACCGCCCGCGTTTGGACTTCGGTGCCCTTTTTTAGCTTACGGGAGCGCCTCTCCAGCCAGAGTGGTGCAGATTTTCAAAGCATATTTTACGAACAACACCAACAAGAGAACGACTACCGTGCCTACAAAACGGTGAAGTTTGATCACGAAAACCAGCAGGCCACTTATCAAAACCATCTTGGCCGCCTGCCGCCACAGGTTTTTGATATCCCGCCAGACAGCCACGATATGATGGCGGCCTTGTATAAACTGCGTCATAGCCTTGGTACGTTAACCAACATACCCGACATGCATGTTGTAGCGCTGGATAAAGCCTACCACATGGCCAGTACAGCCAGCGAACCCTACACCATGCGTACCGCCAGTGACCAAAAAATAAAAGTGGTGGATATTCAGCCAGCCCTTAGATATTGGGAAGACGGTAAACCTGTAGGCGAAAAATGGCAAAACTGGGTGATGACGGTGACGGATGATACGCGTCGTTTGCCTGTTAAAATTACGTATGCCTCCAAGTTTGGTACCTTCAAAGCCATTTTACAGGACGTGGGCACGCTGGCAGATGCCTCCCGCGCACCGGCCGATTTACCCCTCACCGGAGACCTGCCAGAATGACCACTGGCAGCCTGAATCATGCCCTACAGCTGCCATCTTATTGGGATGCAGCCAAGCAACACCTGCGCACCCAAGACCCAGCCCTAGGTAACCTGATAGAGGCTTACCATGGCGAGGAGGGCCTGCAAAATAGAGGAGATCCCTTCCAAACCCTGATACGCGCCATTGTGGGGCAACAGATTTCCGTCCAAGCGGCGGCAGCCGTATGGCAACGCCTGATATCAGCCTGTGCCATCAACCCTGCCAGCCTAAAAAAAGCACCACCAGAAAAGCTGGCTGCTTGCGGCCTTTCTGGCCGCAAAGTGCAGTACATACAAGGCATAGCCACAGCTTTTGCAACTGAATCCATGGTATTTGATCATTTATCCGCAAAATCCGATGCCGAGATTATTCAGCACCTAACCCAGCTGCCCGGCGTTGGGCGCTGGACCGCAGAAATGTTCCTCATTTTTGCTCTGCAGCGGCCAGATGTGCTCCCCCTCGCGGATTTGGGCCTCTTGAAAGGATTTGAAAAACATTACCAGCAACCAAGATCGGATATTGAACAACATGCCACCATATGGGCGCCCTACCGCACGGTAGCTACTTGGTATTTATGGCGGAAGCTAGATCCGGAAGTGGTCGCCTACTGATTTTTTAAACGGTTAATTTCTGCATTCAGGTCGGCCACCTGCTTGCTTAGCTCTGAAATATGCCGATCTTTGTCATTCTGGGGCACAAACGGGTTCCAAGCCGACATCATTTTCTGGGCACTTTCCATTTGCCGTTGCTGTAATTGCTGCATCTGGCTGAGTGCATTAAATGGCGAAAATGCCCCCATAGCCTGCTGAGTTTGGCTTTTTACCTTTTCCTGCTGTTGGGCAAAAACATCCATCGTCATTTCTAAATACTGAGGCAACACATTATGTACCGAGTTATCACAAAAGCGGATCAGCTGCCGCATAAACGCCACTGGCAGCATAGCCACGCCCCGGCTTTCCTCTTCAAACAGCACCTGTGCCATCACACTACGGGTCAGATCTTCTCCAGTTTTAGCGTCCACCACCTCAAATTCGCGACCATGTCGAATAATCTGAGCCAGCTCTTCCAGCGTTACGTAGGCACTGGTATCGGTATTGTACAGACGCCGATTAGCGTATTTTTTGATAATAACAGGTTCGGTCACGGTGCAGCTTTCTTGTTATGTTATGGAATAGGTTTAATTTGACTTTACGTGAAGTTCGCCTAACCATCAAGCTTATGCAACAGGAAAACAACACCCGCACCGGCCCACGCCCTTTTGGCCTTTACTATGCCCTGTGGCAACAGGGTTTAATGCGTGGCACACACCTGCCCGAACTTGGCACATTTCTGCAGGGTGTCGCCGCATATCGGGATTATCCTTTTCGGCGTCCCCTGCCTGAATTGGCCTACCAAACCATCTGGCAGCACGATATTGCCCGCCTGCAATACTGCGGTGGTACCGGGCAACCGGTGTTACTTCTGCCCTCGCTGATCAATAAGCCTTATATTTTTGACCTACTGCCCCAAAACAGCCTGCGTCAAACCCTACAGGATGCTGGCTTTGCCGTATATTTGCTGGATTGGGGCACCCCAAGCCCCGGGCACAACCGCACCGTAGATGACCTGTGCCAACATATTATACAGCCTGCCTTGGCGCAATTTAATCAGCCGGTGCCTGTTATTGGCTATTGTATGGGCGGTACGCTGGCTCTGGCTGCGGCACAGCTATATCCTCAGCACATCAGCCAGCTGGTTTTACTGGCCAGCCCGTGGGACTTTGCCCCCACCCGTACCCACCAATGGCTGCAACAAAACCCTCTGCCGTTGGATTATATTCTGCAATACAGCCCCTTAATAGATGTTGATATTCTGCAAAGCGTGTTTGCCCTCCTTGATCCGGAGACCACCTGTAACCGGCTGGCCAGCTTTGCGACCGAAACCGATAGCGCCCGGCTGGAACGGCTCGTAGCCCTGGAAGATTGGCTGGCCGATGGTATTCCGCTAGAGCCTGCTATATGCCGCACCCTTTTGCTGGATTGGCACCAGCATAACAAAACCATACAGCATACTTGGCACGTGCTGAACCAGCCCATTGTGCCGAAAAAAATCATGCAACCTGCCCTATTGTGCAGCGCCACGCGCGACACCTTAGTGCCACCAGCCAGCATAGCACCGCTGGCAGATCACCTGCCCCATGCCACATTGGAAAACTTTACCACCGGACACATTGGCCTGATGGTGGGGCGTCAGGCTCAAAAAGTATATGCGGCTATTGCATTATGGCTGCAAAATGCCTATATGGCCGAGTATGCTGCT
>CAZDNZ010000083.1:0-5477 GCA_964506925.1 uncultured Pseudomonadales bacterium
GCAAAAGATGGCGGAGAGGAATAGTAACGGGCTCCGGCCGGCGGTATGGTAACAGGCCGCCGCAGGGTAAAAATGCGCCCCGGTTAAGTTAAAAATTATCTGCCCGCGCCAGCGGGCTAGCTATGCCGGATCCGCCGTATTTTGCTACGCAAAAAATGGCGGAGAGGAATAGTAACGGGCTCCGGGTGGAACCCGGGACATTTTGCCGAATTCATTTCGGCAAAATGGATATAAAATGGTGCCGCAGGGCAGGATTGAACTGCCGGCCTCCTCATTACCAATGAGACGCTCTACCACTGAGCTACTGCGGCGCAAAGTTACTTTGCTCTTTTACGGGAGGTCGGCTAAGCCGTCAATAGGTCTTTTAATTTACCTGTTAAATGGAGGGTTTGCGCCTCGCTAAAACCACCAATCGGCGCATCGTTTATAAAAATCTGGGGGACAGTCCGCTGCCCCGTTGTGGCCACCAGCCACTGGCGTTTTTCATCATCGGCACTTACATCAATTTCTGTGAAAGGCTGGCCAATTTGGGTAAACAATTTTTTAGCTTGCGTACAGTAAGGGCAGTAATCGGTCGTGTAAATCTCAACTTTGGCCATAAAATTATATTTCCTCACTTATTTCGTAAAATTCTATCAGAAAGGATAAAACCGGGCAAATGGCTTTATCAATCAGCAGGAATCCTTTATGTTAGGCACATATGTCTCAGCTTGTTATGCCCCTACCACATACGGCGCCGCCAGTGGCTACGGTTACGTTAAACCTTGCATTTCAGGCGCAGGCGCAGGTGGCTTTAGCACACTGCTTGGCGCAGCAGGGGTTTAGCGGGCTGCGGCTTATGGGTCCAGCAGGGGCGGGGAAATCCTTCTTGTTGAAACAAGCGGCCGTTGCCCACGCAGGCGTATTCACCACCAACCCGGCACAGGCCGAACTTTTTACCACCAATATTTTTGCGCTGGATGATATGGATAAAACAGATATGCAAGCACAGGAGGCGGCGTTTCATTTGTTCAATCATTTACAAAAAACAGGGGGCAAGCTGCTGGTAAGCCATACAGCACCGCTGGCCGAAACCAATATGCTGCCCGATTTGCGCAGCCGCCTGCTACTGCTGAATACGGTTGAATTACCCTACCCGACCGATGATGATTTACGCCAGTTGTTACAACATTGGGCCGCCCGCCGCCAGTTAAACCTGAGTGAGCAGGTGGTACAATACTTGTTAATGCATCACACCCACGATCCGGCTGCACTGGAACGTTTTTTCCATGCGCTCGATGCCTTTTCCATGCAGGAAAAACAGGGGATTACAATTCCCTTGCTGAAAAAAATAGAGGATGAAACTTATGTATAAACTTGTTATGCCTTTATTGATTTTTATCAGTGCCTTTGTTGTTCATGTGCCTGTTGTTTCGGCGCAGGGCTACCAAAGCGTGCGTACATCGTTTGCGGATGCTGTCCAAGCCGTCGGGCCAGCGGTGGTGAATATATATTCCCAGAAAAAAGTGGCAGAACGCAGTCGCCATCCATTCTTTAACGATCCACTTTTTCAGGAATTTTTTGGCCGCAATATGCCCATGCGACAACGGGTAGAGCGGTCGTTAGGTTCGGGCATGGTGGTCACGCCAGATGGCCACATTGTGACAAACCTGCATGTTATTGAAGGCGCTAGCGATATTCGTGTGGTGTTTAACGATGGCCGGGAAGTGGCGGCCAGTTATGTGGGGGGCGATCCACAGTTGGATATTGCCGTCCTCCAACTAGCAGATATGACCGGGCTGGCTCAGCTGCCGCAGGTTAACTTTGCTGCCACCGATAGCCTGCAGGTGGGTGATGTTGTATTAGCGATTGGCAATCCTTTCGGTGTGGGGCAGAGTGTGAGTTTGGGGGTGATTTCTGCCTTGGGGCGAGGCAATGCGGCTCTTTCCATTTTCTCCAATTATATTCAAACCGATGCCGCGATTAACCCGGGCAATTCTGGTGGGGCTTTGGTCACCAGCGATGGGATGGTGGCAGGGATGAATACCGCCATTTTCAGCAAAAGCGGCGCCTCCGACGGTGTTGGATTTGCTATTCCAGGGTATTTGGTACAAGCCGTGCTGGACGATATTTTGACCACTGGCAAAGTAGAACGCCCATGGTTTGGTGCCACTGGGCAGGATGTAACAGCCAGCTTAGCTAAAACTTTGGGGCTGGCAGCACCTCATGGTGTGCTGATTAATGATTTGGCCACTGGTGGCCCCGCAGAAAAAGCGGGTGTGCAGGTGGGGGATGTTCTCCTCTCTATTGATGGTAAAACCATCCATGATACCCGCAGCTTTAATGCGCACATTGTCAGTACGCCCAATTTGCGGAACAGGCGTGTGCCGGTGGTTGTGTGGCGAGAAGGGCAGGAAAAAACGCTGATGGTACGTTTTTCTGCGCTGCCGCCTCGGGCACAGGCAGATCAAACCACATTATCCGGCCGCCACCCTTTGAATGGTTATGTGGTAGAGCAGCTTTCTCCGGCTCTGAATCAGGAACTGAAACTACCACTCAATAGCAGGGGGGTGGTTGTGGTGGAAACACCCGTGCAGTTGCCCTTTGGTATGTCTTTGCAGCCGGGGGATATTTTGTTGGAAGTGAATGGTAAATCGATTGAAAATATCTCAGATTTGGAAGATATCCTGAATCGTCGCGCCCGGGCTTGGAATATAACCTATGAACGGGATAACCGCCGTATTCGGTTGCTGGTGCAGTAAAATGATACGGTAAAAATATATGACGCAAATTCTTAAACATAAAGATGCCGAAAATGCCCCGTGGCTGGTTCTGCTGCCCGGTGCAACCCACGGGGCATGGTTATGGATACACAGCCTGCGTCAGACAGCTCTGCCGTTTCACCTGCTGTGTTATGATAATCCGGGTATAGATGGTAAGTCTATAAATAATATAAACAATGTGCAGGATATAGCGCAGGATGTGCTCGCCGAAATGAACCGCCACCATGTGAAAAAAGCGGTTATTCTGGGGCACTCGTTGGGGGGCTTTGTGGCGCAGGAGCTGGCGTTGCACGCCCCCGACCGCGTAGATAAACTGATTCTGGTATCAACCTGTATGGGGCAGCCTTGGTTGGCGCAGGATTTTGCCCGATTGGCCATGAAAACAGCCGATTATAAACAGCTGATTGCCGAGGGCGATGCCACCGAAACTGGCGCCCGCCAAGTATTGCTGGGGGCTAAGGCGCAAACAGAAAATCCAGCACAGATAGATGATTTTATCCAAACCCGCGCGGCAACTTGGCCACCTAAGGAGGTGCGTCGGCTGCATACCAGCATAGCTGGCCGCTACAGTAGCGCCGGTAGAGTCCATAAGGTGCAGCAACCAGCGCTGGTGCTGCATGGTGCTGCCGATATTCTGGTAAGCCCGGCAAGTGCGTATGCCTTGGCACAACAGCTGCGCCATGCCCACTGGCTGGCATTGCCAGATGTCGGCCATATGCCCATGGTGGAAGATCCAGCTTTCTGGCAGTATGTGCAGGATGCCATCCATGATAAACCCATTGGCCAGCCGGTTACGCCCTTGCCTCCCTTAAAAATGCCTTTGCAGAATGAAATAACCGCGGCTGGTGCGCGTATTCACGACCTTTGGCAAAAGATGAAACAAAATATGGGGCCCGATCGATGAAAGTCGCCGCCGATGCAGCAGGTCAGCGGCTGGAACGCTGGTTGAAACATCATTTTCCTGCGCTGCCCTATGGCAACTTGCAAAAATTGTTGCGCACTGGGCAGATTCGGGTGGATGGTCACCGGGTAAAAGGTAGCACAGTATTGGCAGCTGGGCAGGATGTGCGCCTGCCCCCATTTTTGCACGCCAATGCTGGCCATATACCAGCCGTAACGCCCGCGCAAGCCAAAAAATTGCAAGAAGCCGTCCTGTATGAAGATGACGCCCTTATGGCTTTTTATAAGCCAGCAGGCTTGGCCACGCAGGGGGGAACTGGCCAGAAAACCAGCATGGATAATCAAGTACGTGCCGTTTTTGGCGAAAATTTGCGGGTTCTCCACCGGTTGGATAAAGGCACCAGCGGCGTGATTCTATTTGCCAAAACCCGCGCCGTGGCCGAGCATCTGGGGCATCAGTTCAAAAACCGCCAGATCCAAAAACAGTATATTGCCTTAGTGACAGGCCGATTAGCACATACAGCGGGCGAGATTGATGCCCCTCTTTTAAAAGAAGATAAAATAATGCAGGTCAATCCAGCCGGGTTACCTGCCCAAACCCGCTACGAGGTTATCGATGCCCCCGAGCCAGGGTATATGTGGGTACGCGTCTGGCCGTTAACCGGCCGCATGCATCAAATTCGTGCTCACCTTGCGGCTGCGGGCACGCCAATAGTGGGGGATGCGGCCTACGGTGGCCGCCCTTGGGCAGAAAGTGCGGTGCAGTTGGGGCGTGCCTCTTTTATGCTTCATGCCGAGTCTCTAGCCATAGAACATCCGATAACAGGAAAAAAACTTGTGGTACAGGCTCCCTTTGCGTTACCTTGATGCTATGAAAATAATAAGTCTGCTTTTAAAGTCTGTTCTCGTTCTCATTTTGTTGCTGGCCGTTATGGGTGGTGGGCTTATTTGGTACATAACCACCATGCCCCCCAAAAGCGTTCTGCAAACGAACATAGAGCGGTTTACCGGCTATCAAACCGAGATTGCTGGCGAGCCAACTTTGGCCTTGTGGCCAGCGTTTGAACTGAAAATGCCAAATATTACCGTGCAGGCGCAGCAAGGCACTAAACCTTTGCTAACGGCAGACGAAATTTATGTGCGTTTACCCGCATGGCAGCAACTGTGGGCCGGATTAGCCGTGGAAGAAGTGCGCCTCATGAAGCCGCAAATTTATTTGGAAACCTATGCAGATGGTCAGGTTAACTGGCGTGCAGCCGGTAGTACCGCCCCCACAGACGAGGCCGCATCCGCTGGCACAGATTTTGTGTTTATACCCGTAAAGCAGGCTGTTATCGAAGATTTACAGTTTGAGCATCGTACCCCGCAGGATGTGACACAGTTGGACAGAATGAACCTGACACTGGGCGGTGCCGACCCGGCCGCCTTGGCATTAAATGTACGTGGGCGTTGGAATCGGAACAGTTTTGATGCAAATGGTACGTTCGATATTGTTAATCTGGATGCCATCGGGGTAGATGTATCTGCCCGCTTGCCAGCCATGACGGCACAAGCCACAGGCCGCATTGTCAACAAAGCCGCATGGCAGGGGCAACTGGATATATCCAGCCCCTCCATAAAACAGACTATCAAACAATACGCGGGGGCAGCTACCGCCGCAAACCTGCCATTTGATGAAAACTTACGCTTAATGCTTGCGGGGCAGCTGAGCCCAGAACGGATTGACCTCAGTAAGCTGGATTTACGGCTAGGTAACGCGTTGGCCGCAGTGGGCACAGTTGAGGCGCAGCCCTTTAAACAAAACATCACGGCAGA
>CAZDNZ010000084.1:0-5409 GCA_964506925.1 uncultured Pseudomonadales bacterium
ATAAGGCTGGCGCAGCGCAGACAAAAAGCATCTGTAGCCCGGCCTAGTAGAATTTTTTCTGCTTGCGCAGCAAGCTAGCTATGCCGGAGCGAGCGTAAGCGAGTGAGGATTAGCGAACAGGTCCGGACAGCGTCCGGTGGCTTAAGGAAAACCACGCTTTTCCGCAAGCCATAAAAATTTAATCGCGTTCTAACCACATCATGCCGTACTGCTGGGCAATCGTCAGCACATTGTTTGTCAGCCAGTACAGCACCAGCCCGGCCGGAAACCACAAAAACATAACGGTGAAAATAATGGGCAGATACTGCATAACCTTGGCCTGTACCGGATCGGCCGGTTGGGGATTAAGGCGCATTTGCAGCCACATACTGGCTCCCATGACCAACGGTAAAATGTAAAATGGATCCATCACCGATAAATCGGGTACCCAGAAGAAATCGGCACCGCGAATTTCAAAGGAAATTAGTAGTACTTTATACATGGCAAAAAAGATGGGCATTTGAATCAATACCGGCCAACAGCCAGAAACCGGATTCACTTTGTGTTCTTTGTACAAAGCCATCATGTCCATAGCCATTTGTTCGCGGCCTTTTTCCACATCCTTATATTTTGCTTGCAGGGCGGTCATCTCCGGCTGAAGCGCCTTCAGTTTGGCCATAGCTTTCATGCTATGCCATGTGAGGGGCAACGTGATGATTTTAATAAACAGCGTCAGGATAACAATCGCCCAGCCCCAGTTCCCTAAGTAACCGTGCAGCCACATCAGCACATCGTGAATGGGGGCCGACATAAAATGAAACCAGCCATAATATATCACCTCAGCCAAATGATTGCCGACACCAGCCACCAACCGTTCACTTTTGGGCCCCAGATAAACCGGCGTGGTGGTGCTAAACGTGGCGCCAGCAGGCACAACAACGGTATCCCCCTGCACCAGCGCTACATAAACATCGTCTTGCCCTTGGCGGGCGTGGTAAAATTGCCGCCGGGTTTCGGTGCCGGTAGGCGCCAGAATGGCGGACATAAAATACTGGGTCGTGATACCCCACCAGCCGCCCGTGGCACTGGTTTTGTGCGGGGCATCCTGCAGGTCACCGTAGCCCACTTCCACCCGCAGGCCGTCATCCCCTCTGGGCAACCAACCCAATGGGCCATAATGCACCAGCCAGTTGCTAAGTTGGCCATCCTCATCCCCATTTTTGCGGATCAGTTGGGCGTAGTGCTGTACCAACAATGGGGTATTGGTTTCATTGATAATTTTGTCTGTCACTTCCATAACATACGCATCTGGCCGCTGGGCAAACGAGCGCTCAAAAATCTGGCCGGCGCTATTCGTCCAGCGCAGGGTACCATCTGGTTGCGGTATCCAGCGGGTACGGCTGTTGGGAAACAAGCTGGCATCCTGCGTTTGGGGGCTGCCGCGTAACCAGCCAGTATCCAGCGCCTGAGCATGTTTACTACCCGGCTCAAACCAAAATTTATCAAATTGGGTAAATTGTAGGTCGTCCAGCCGGCCACCTTGCAGGTTAACTGCTCCTTGAAAGAATGGCGTTTGCAGCGGTTGGGTAGTTCTGTCCTGCGGTTGCGGCAAGGATGCTGGCGTTAAAGCGTCCTGCGTATCCTGTGCGGTGGCTTCTGGGGGTTGCGGCGGCGGCGTGGTGCTGGCGCGATACCATTCAAAACCAATAAATACCACTAAACACGCCACGACGGCTAAAATCATAGCGCGAGAGTCGTTGCCATCCTGCTGGCCGGGGTTAGGAAGAAGTTGCATGGTGGGGTTACTACCTTTTTTGTTCCGGAAAATTGTTGGGTTCGGGGTCTGGTACTGGGTCTATACCACAGCTTCCTAAGGGGTTGCAACGCAGAACACGTTTTATACCCAACCACAAACCACGACAGGGGCCATGGCGAACTAACGCCTCGAGCATATAATTGCTGCAAGTAGGTTGATGCCGGCAATGCCACCCCAAAAATGGCGATAATGTAAGCTGATACCCCCGCACCAGCCCGCACAATACCAGCACCACCGGCCGGCGGTAGAGGGTGTGCCATGGTATATTATAATTCAGCGTGCGCATGTTTATCCCCCCACTTTAACCCCGCATGGCGCAGGGTTTTTTGTATATCTTGTAATAAATCGGCCCACGGGGTGGTGAATATGGCGGGGCGGGCAATAAAGCAGATATCTAGCCCCTGCGGCACCTGCACCTCCGGATGCAGCCGCAGCCAATAATCGGCCGCTGCCCGCAGCCGCCGCTTGGCACGGTTGCGATCGACCGCGCGTTTACTCAGTTTTTTGCTGGCGGTAAAACCTACCCGCACCATGGCCGCATTGTTAGGCAGGTACTGCATGGAAAAAGCTGGCTTCACCCGATACGCCCCTTTGTGGGTCAGGCGCACAAAATCAGCGCGCTTCTTCAGGCGCTCTATGGGATAGGCCGCAGTGTTTTTCATAGCATCAGCAATACCCGAAAGCCGATAAAAATACAAATCCCCAAAGATAAACGCCCCCAAATGGGGGCATTTATGAAAATGATGCAACTGTTGTGCTTAAAATTAGGCAGCTAACTTAAGCAGACAACTTCTTGCGTCCTTTCGCCCGACGATTTTTCAATACGTGGTACGCCTTCAGCAGACGTTGACGAAACCCATGACGACGCTTGCGTTTAATCGTGCTTGGTTGGAATGTGCGTTTAGTGCCCATGGCATGTCTCCTTTAAAAACTTTGTAACGTTTGCTGGCTTATAGCGAATACGACTGTTAGAGTCAAGCCAATTCTATAGCTATATAGTGTACAAAATAAGGAACAACCACCTATGTTCATGCGTATCAAAAAATTTCTGCCCCTTATCCTGATTGTGGTAGCTATGGTGGCGGTGTATGCCAGTGGCCTGCTAGATTATTTTAATCTGGAACAGGTCAAGCAGCTGCGGGATAGTAGCCAGTCCTTTTTGGATCAGTATTATGCGCTGGGCTGCCTGTTGTTTATTTTGGCTTATGCGGCCACCGTGGCATTATCCCTGCCAACGGCCTTGCTGCTGAGTTTATTAGGCGGAGCATTGTTTGGCCCATGGTACGGTACCCTCCATGTGATTGTAGGCGCCACCACGGGTGCGACCATTATATTTTTGGCGGCTCGGAGTGCTCTGGGCGATGTGCTGCGCGCCCGCGCCAATAAGTTTTATAATAAAGTCAAAAACGAAATGGCGGAAAACGCCATATCTTATATGCTGTTCCTGCGTTTGGTGCCGCTGTTCCCGTTTTTTGTGGTGAATATTCTGCCCGCGCTGTTTCCCATTAAACTGCGAGATTTTATCTGGACCACCGCTATTGGTATTTTGCCCGGCACCTTTGTTTATGTAAACTTGGGCGCCCAACTGGCTGATATTGATAAACTATCCGACCTCATCAGTACCGACCTACTTCTCGCTTTCACCCTGCTAGGGATGCTGGCACTCACGCCAACGATTATTAAGAAAATAAGAGGCAAAAAACTACCAGAAATGCCTGATGTCGAAAATAAGTAAAAGGAGATTTTATGACAATCGCAACCAAAACGGAACATTTTGATATTCTGGTACTGGGCGGTGGCTCAGGCGGGCTGGTCGTGACATCTGTGGCGGCACAACTGGGCTATAACATTGCCCTGCTGGAAGGGGGCGAAATGGGAGGCGACTGCCTGAACGATGGTTGTGTGCCCAGTAAAGCCCTGATTGCTGCCGCGAAAATGGCGCATATGCCCCATAAAAGTCAGGATTTTGGGGTAACACTAGAAGCAAAAACAGATTTTGCCAAAGTCATGGCGCATGTGCAAGAAACCATCGCGACCATTGCCCCCCACGACAGCCAAGAACGCTTTGAAAAACTTGGGGCTACCGTAATACGGGAATATGGTCAGTTTGCCGATGCTCATACCATCATCACCCCCTCTGGCCGGCGCCTGAGTGCCCGCCGCATTGTGCTGGCCACCGGGTCGCGCCCGGCTGTTCCGCCTATTCCCGGCTTAAAAGATGTGCCCTACCTGACCAACGAAACCATTTTTGATTTAACAGAACAACCCACCCATTTGGCCATTATTGGTGGCGGCCCCATTGGTATTGAAATGGCGCAGGCATTTAATCGGTTGGGCAGCAAAGTAACGGTGCTGGAGGCTGCGCCTACCTTTCTGGGGCACGATGACCCCGCCCTCACCACCGAGCTGCGCCAGCTTCTGGCGGACGAGGGTATTCATATTCTCACCAGCACCAAAGCGGCCGAGGTAAAATCAACAAAACAGGGCGTCACCATAAAAGCCAAAAATGCCGAAAGTAGCCAAGATATTAAAGCCAGCCATTTACTGGTGGCCGCTGGCCGTACGCCAAATATAGATCAGCTAAACTTAGCGGCGGCGGGCATAGATTTTGACGAACGCAAAGGGATAGATGTCAATCACCAATTGCGCACCACCAACAAACGGGTTTTTGCCGTGGGCGACTGCGCCGGCACGCCCTACAACTTTACCCATATGGCCGCCGAAATGGCGACCGTGTTTATTCAACGCGTGTTATTTGGGAATATTTTTGCGCGGTTCAAAACCCATCACATTCCGTGGGCAACCTATACCGACCCAGAACTGGCACATGTTGGCCTCACTCGGCAGGATGCGGTAGCCAAATATGGCGAGGCTGCGGTAACGACTACGGCTTTTCCCGTGGCGGATGTGGATCGGAATGTGGCCGAGCGCACCCGTGCTGGCCAGCTAAAAGTACATGTGGTCAAGGGCAAAATTGTGGGCGCGGATATGCTGGCGGCCGATGCCGGCAACCTGATAGCCCCGCTGGCCGTGATGATTGCCCACGGGATGAAGCTTGCCAAACTCTCCAGCGTGATTCTGCCTTACCCCACCGCGGCCGAGATTAACCGGCGGGTGGTGAGCGCCCATTTTGCCCCGGTGCTGTATGCGGCCAAAACCCAAAAAATTAGCCGGATTCTCTTCAAACTGCTGGGCTAATCCGCCCTTGTTTGGCTGTTCGTGCCTTTTTGTGCCTTTCTGTCCCCCGTTTGTCGTATTATACCCGCTTTTTTCCGGTCTAACAGGGCATATTTTTGTGGTAACCTCTTGAAATAACCGTGCTGCACCCCATATGTGTCAGAGGCGTATGGTATACAGTTATGCCTATCTGTATAAGAGAGGAAACGGACATAATGTCCAGAGGAAGGAAAATGGCGGAAGCATCAAGCACAACACTGCTGCGAGAGAAATTAGTCAGCACATTGCAAAATGTGCACTCTACACTCGAAATGGAGGGTATTAATGGTATTCTAACGAAAGCAGCTAACGAAGACCGCGGGCTTAGGAAAGCAGAGATTACTGAAATCAAAAGTTATCTCAAAAGTTACCAAGAAACAATCCGCAAGCTGCCCAAT
>CAZDNZ010000085.1:0-5325 GCA_964506925.1 uncultured Pseudomonadales bacterium
CAGCATCCTGCCGCGTCCAGTCTGCCACCAAATATACTGTATTGGTTTCCGCCAGCAGTGCCTTAAAGGCCGTGGTTTGCAGGACGGTTCGCTCAATCACTTTGCAGGTAATACACCAATCGGCGGTTACGTTTACAAACACCGGGCGGCCAGCGGCACGCGCTTCCGTCACCCGCGCCGGCGACCATACTTGCGCATCAGATGGCGCTTCCGTTTGTATTTGTGCAGCCTGTTGGAGGGGCAATACCGCCAAACTGCATCCTAACAACAAAACCAACAGGCTATATGCTACCCAACGTGTGCGGGGCATGGCGGGCAAAGCCTGCTGAATGGCCAGATAGCTCAAAAAAATCAGCAGGCATAACAGGCCAGCCAGCAGGCGGGCATCCAGCCCCAGCAAAGTTTTTAACACGAATAAAAGCCAGATAACCGTGGCCAGCAAAGGCAGTCCCAACATCACTTTTAGAATATGATTCCAGTGACCACTCCGCGGCAGCCAGCGGTGCGCCTGTGGCCACAAGGCCAACACAGCAAATGGTGCGGCCAACCCTAAGCCCAGCGCGGTCATCACCATAAACAGCTGATAAGTGGGCGCACCCAGCGCAAAGGCCACGGCACTGCCCATAAATGGTACCGTGCAAGGGGTGGCCACCAATGTCATCAGCAGGCCACTGCCAAAAGCGCCCATGGCATCGTGCCGGTTGCCTAGCTTATAATCGGTTTGTTGCAGGAAAGCCGGCAAGGGCAGGGCGCCAAAAAAACTGAATGCCATCAAGGCCAATAAGGCGGCCAGCCCCCCCACCACAGCAGGGGATTGTAAATGGAATCCCCAACCCGCTTGCGCCACAGGCAACAGGCTTAATGCCAGCGCCAGCCCCCAAAACGTCACAAGAATACCCAGTATATAAGCCAGCGTATGCTTAATACGGTTGCCGGGTGTGACTAACCCCATAACTTTAAGCGACAGCACGGGCAATACGCACGGCATTACATTCAAAATTAGTCCGGCCAGCAGGGCAAACCCCAGCGCCAGCCAGAGGCCGATATCTGCACTTTTGCGAGGAAGGTTGGTCGTGCCTGCCTCATGCAGGGGGGGTGTGGCCTCGGTAACGGGAATATTGGTTAAGGTATAAACGGCATCCTTATTTTGTTGCCAGAGGCCAGCAAGGGTTGCGGGTAAGGTGGCCGTCCAGGTATCCCGTTGGAGGATAAGCTGCCGACCCGACCACACCTGTGGCGCGGCATCTTCAATCCAGCCTTCCTCAGCCGGTATAAAACGCCCTGTATGAGGCATATTGGCAGGAAAAGTCAGCGTCAGCGTTGCGGAGGTGGTTTGTGCCGTTATCGGTAAATCTAACATTTGCGGCCAGGTTTGTGCCGCCATTTGTTCTTGCAGTTGGGTATTGGGTTCAGCTTTTGAACCGATGGCCACTTGGGTTTGCAAGGGTACTTCTGCCGGCAGGCAAACATCCTTACAATATAAAAATTGTGCAGTAGCGGCCAGCTGGATGGGTTCGGTGGCCGTTAAAGCCTCTGGCGCGGTTACCTCGATAGGTAAATACAACTTATTATAGTAACCGTAATTGACAAAAGGGGGGATTTCAATAACATCTGGTGCGGGCCAGCGGGGTTTGGTCACATCAAAGCCAGCGGGGAGATCCCAATCAAAGGCCACGGGCAGGCCGCTATCGCCGGGGTTTTGCCAGTACACATGCCAGCCCGGCGGTAGGGATGCCTGCCACACCAGCTGGAAGCTTTGGCCCGGGGTAATGGTATGGTGATCGGCAAGTAATTGGGTGGTAACACCACCAGATAGCGTATTGGTGGGGGCAGCGCGCGTGGACATTTGCGGTTGCGCAACAGCCAACTGGTGTAAACACAGCAACAGCAAGCTAAAAAAGAGTGTATATAGACGTGACATCATCTGCTATTCTATGAGAAGAAAAACAGAAATAAAAGCATTTAACATGCAACAGCAACAAAAGGGTTATCTCAGTCCATGGATTTTGTGCGCTTTCTAATCGCCTTGCTGGTGGCCACCGTTATAGTGGGGATGGCTTTGTTCCTCACCACCCAAACAGCGCTGGATTGGGTCATCCCCACCCGCCTGATGCTGACCGAAACCTTTAGAACCCAGTGGTCGGTGGTGCTTGATTGGCCGGATTTTCTGCAAACCATGGCATGGTATGCCTTTCTGCTGACCGAAGTTTGGTTTTTGTGGCTGTTTATACCTTTATGGTTGCTATTGTTCTTATACATCCGCACCTTATTGCGCCGTGGCTACTACGAAAATCTTAAGGAGCAAGTTTATGTGCAGGAGCATAACCTGCAAACTGTTACCCAGCGCGATATTGACCAACGGGAGCAATTAGCCACCCTGCACGATAGCCTGATGCAGGCGTGGGAAACCTACGACACCGGCTTACTGCTGCTGGCCGCAGACAATATTATATTGGATGCCAACAATGCAGCAAAGGATCTGCTCACACGTCTGCAAATGGCGCCGGGTTTGATTTTGCGCCGGCGCATCCAAGATATGCTCCCCGATTGGGAGCCTTCCGGGTTGGCGGCAGAAGTCACCCAAGTACGCCATGGCGAGGCGCAGGCAACCGATACCTTTCAGCTGGGGGAATCGCGGGTACAAGCACGGATTTTTAAGGGCGCGCAGGGCATGTATATTTGGCTACGCGACATCTCCCACCATCAGCATCGTGAAAATGAGCAGGAACAAGCCATGGCGCAGCTGAATATGCTGGTGGCCAATCTGCCCGATCCAACACTATTGGTTGCGGCCGATGGTCAGCCACGAGGGGCTTCACAGGCATGGCAGCAACAGTATGCCAGCACCGATCCAACCCCCAATTTATGGCCAGCTCCGCCGGCCGCATGGCCAGAATGGCTGCAAGCGGCACTAAGTGGGCAGTCAACCGCTGAGCAACGCACCGAGGAAGCCGCTGCTGGTGATCAGCATACCCTGTGGCAGGTAAGCCCGTGGCGCGATGCGTATAATAAAATTATCGGCGCTGTGGTGGTGGCGCGGGATGTAACGGCGCGCGTCCGAGCCGAAAGCCGCTTGGCGCAGCATGAATCTGAAGAAAGTCATCTGGCGTATCACGATAGCCTCACCGACCTGCCCAACCGCCAGCTCTTTAACGATCGGTTAGGTATGGCCTTGGCTACCGCCTATCGGAATATGCAGCAGGTGGCTGTGTTTTTTCTGGATCTGGATGGTTTTAAACCTATTAACGACCAATTAGGCCATGATGTGGGCGATATGCTTTTGCAATCGGTAGCGCAACGTTTAACCACCAATTTGCGCCGCGCCGATACCGTTGCCCGGCTGGGTGGCGATGAATTTACCATTATTGCTTTTGTAAAAAGCGAGGCCGACTGCGTTACCATTGCCCAGAAAGTGATTGATGTGATTAATGCCCCCCACGAGCTGGCTGGCCACCAAGATATTCGGGTGAGCACCAGTATAGGCATCAGCATTTACCCTACCCATGGCGCCAATCCCGCCGATTTATTGCGTAAAGCAGACGAGGCAATGTATATTGCTAAGAACAGCGGTAAAAACCAATACATCTTTTTTGAAGATAAACAGCCAGACACGCCCCAAGCGCAAGCAAAAGATATCGCAAAGGAAAATCCACAAGATATGGCAAAACCGCCAGCAGAAAACAATGCCGGAGACGCCCCCGCATGAAAATTGCTATTCAGGGGTTAGCCGGTAGCTATACCCATACGGCCGCCAGTATATTATTTCCGGCGGCCACGTTAGAATCCTACCTAACGTTTGACGAAGCCTTTGCCGCGTTGGAAACAACCATTGCCGATTATGCCGTGCTGCCGCTGGAAAATTCTACTATGGGGCGTGTGGCGGATGTGCATCATCTGCTCCCTCATATCAAAGCGCAGATCGTTGGCGAGGCCTTTTTGCCTATTGAACATGCGTTGCTGGCACACCCCGGCACTCAGCTGGAGGATCTGGAGCATGTGTATTCCATGGCGCCGGCACTATACCAGTGCCATTTTCGGCTGCGCGATTTGCAGCTGACCCGGCATGAGTGTGCTGATACGGCACAGGCAGCGCAACAAGTGGCGCAGATGCAGGATAAAACCTGCGCTGCCATTGCTTCCTTGCAGGCGGGCGCGCTGTATGGTTTAGAACCGCTGATTCATCCGCTGAATGATAACACGCAGAATATGACACGCTTCTTGATTTGGGCGCGGCAGCAAGAAATGCCACCCCCAGAGAGCCCAGCCAAAACAGCGCTGTTTTTTCAGATTAAAAGTATGCCTGCCGCCCTTTTTTATGCCCTGAGCGGTTTTGCGGCGCACCATGTTAACCTGATAAAACTGGAAAGCTATTTTGCCGACCATACATTCCAGCACGCCCGCTTTTTTGCGGAAATTGAAGGCCATGCCGACCATGAAAATGTGCAAGAAGCTTTGCATGTGTTGTCTCATTACACAGAAATGCTGCATATTTTAGGCACATATAAAAAAGCAGACGTCCCCCTTGAAGCTAGCGGTGGGCTGCCCCATCTAAACAAAACTTGAGGGGAAGTGGCCGCTTGACACGTTCAACATCCACAGGTTAAAATATTGTGAAAAGGAGAAAACACATGCAACAGCAAGAAAAAAGACAATTTATTCTTAATAGCCTAGTGGCTCCCCATGGGTCAGCAGTGGCGGATGATGCTGTGCTGTTACATGCGGATACAACTGACGCAGCGGACGAAACGGCCGATTGGTCTGCCGCCGATGCGCGCGGTGTCAGCGCTGCATCCAACCCCGGATTTTTTGGCGTCCAAACGCCAGATATGCTGGAGGATATGGGCGTGCAGAAAGAAAAAGCCGATTCGCGCCCTACCTTGTTTAAGCGCACATAAGCCTATTCTATGCTTGTGACGACCGCCCCATTTGTTGAAGGCTATCAGGTTCGGAAGTATGGGCCGTTGGTGGCTACCGAGGCGGTAGTGGGTACTAATATGTTCCGAGATTACTTTGCCAAAGTGCGGGATGTTATTGGTGGCCGTTCTGGGGCGTTTCAATCGGCATTGGCCGATGCCCGCATAGCAATTATTGAAGAAATTCAAGCCCAAGCCGAAAGTGAAGGGTGCAATGCCATTATTGGGGTAGATATCGATTATGGCGAAATTTCTGGCGGTGGCAAAACCATGCTAATGGTCGCTATCCAAGGTACAGCCGTTTACATTGAACCCCGCGACTAAACGCTGGGTACTTATTCTAATTTAACTTAACAATGACCCATTGTTAAGTTGTCAAATCGCTCGTTACACTTTGGCAAAGCCAAAGTGT
>CAZDNZ010000086.1:0-3620 GCA_964506925.1 uncultured Pseudomonadales bacterium
TATCTATATCTGGCGTATCGTCCTCGGGTAGAGTGTCGTTTTCCTCACTTCCTAAAGGATTGGGGGCAAATTTACGGGTTTCTTTACGAACCAGAAATTGATAGTGCTTAAACATAGCCCGCACTTCGGCCGCGGGGGTTAGGCGATTCAGGTCAATCGGTGGTGGTGTGCCCTGATTCCGTAAGTTGGTGTGTTCGCGCTGAACATCTTCCGCTTTGGTGCGGAGGATACGGGTTAGTGTTTTTATGTTTGTGGTATTCATAGGCGCATTATTTATTGTTCAGCGTTATTTGCGTCTGTTACATTATTCTTTATTTTAATACCTTTACGTTGTAACTCATAGTTAACAACCGTCGCTATCAGCTTGGGCGGAATGCCATTAATTTCCTCCACACGGATACCATTCACCAGCCAAGCAGGCGATGATTTTAATTTTAGATCCTTGGCAATTTCTACATCGGTATCCAAATGGCTATAGTAGGTTTCTGTTTTGGTGGCAATAGCCTGACGAACCTCGGCATCGGCAGAAATCATTCTAACCAGCATGTTCAGTAAAGTTGGCTTATCGGGGGTACTCGGTTCTTGCATGATACGTTGCAGATAAGGCCAAAAGGCATCAAAGTCGGCGGCAACCCGCGCATAGAAAGGGGCGGTTGGAATCTCGGTAGCGGCATCAGTAGGGTAGTGCATAAATACCCATTGTATATGGTCTTGATAGGGGGATAATGCCTGGCGTACTTCATGTAATTTGCCCATACAGGCGGCACAGTCTATATCGGCTGCTTCAAGAATCCGAATAGGGGCATTATCGTTACCTAGGCGGGGTTGGTGGTCAAACGGGAGGTAATTAACCCGCCGATTCAGAAAAATACGCATATTATCAGGTTTTAAGACTTCTGGTAGGGGGTAGTTACTCATGGATGATTCCAATGCCTGTACCCGCAGGTCGCTTGGCATGAGGCGTTCGTTCCCAATAGTAAGCAGGGGGATGTCTTCATCCTGCTTTGAGGGTACTGTGGTCGCAGACTCAGCCACAGCGGTAGCGCCAAGCGCAGACGCACAGATAAGAAAGACAAAAAAGTGAAACATACAAAACATACAAAATACTCTAGAATATTCCGACAGCATGGCCAAGCCCGTGGCCAACAAGCGTGCAATTCCCGATGGCTGTGGCAGCATGTTTGCAACAGTTGGTCGGGTTCTGCTTGACAAAGTCTGGCTTGCCTTCCAAACATATTCAGGAATTAATGTTCAATAATACGGAGTATAACGGATTATGGCGTTTGTGGTGACGGGTAAATGTATAAAGTGCCGATTTACGGATTGTGTTGAAGTATGTCCGGTGAGTTGTTTTTACGAGGGGGAAAACATGGTGGTTATCAACCCGGATGAATGCATAGATTGCGGCGTGTGCGAACCCGAATGCCCCGTAGAGGCGATTAAGCCAGATGAAGAATTGGCACCAGGGGAAGAAAAATGGCTGGATCTGAACGAAAGGTATTCGGCCACATGGCCAAATATTACCCAAAGCAAAGGTGCGCTGCCAGATGCTGCGGACTTTGAGGATCAATCAGCCGATGCAAAGGAATCTTATTTTTCTGCAAAACCCGGTACGGGGGACGATGGTTAGGGGGCGCTTGGTTATTTGGCTGCAATCAAGATAATGCCCAGAATATCGCGCTCGCTTTGTTTTACCATTTCTACGGCAGAAACTAAGGCGTTGCGCTTTGTTTTTGATAAATGAGCAACTAAAATCACTGGGGCTGCCTCTGGTGCAGGATTATCTGTCAAACCCAGCTGCTCTTGCAGTTTGTGCTGTATTTTTTGACGCACGCCCGGGGTGAAGCATAATGTGGGTGTACCTTTACTGGTACGGATAAAGTATGCTGGCGTTTGCGGCTTTGTGGCAGTATTTTCAGTGATATGCCATGGTGGCCCTAATACTGGCAGGCCTGTTAACGCTGTGACATGCGCCGGATCGGTGAGTCGGTGGGGGTGTATTAAGCGGCCAAGCAAAAGCAGCGCAACAAGCCCACCCCCAACGTAAATGCCATAAAGAACACTTTGGAAGATGGTGGGCTTCTGGTTAGAAGCTGTGGTGGCCGTGGTTTGCACCTGAAAAAAAGAATCTGGCACGCTGCTTAGTGCCGTTTCGGCCACATTTATATTTTGGTTTATGGTGCTTATTTTTTTATTAAGGTTTGTGCTATTTTCACGCAAAATATTCATTTGTTGTGCCTGTTGCCGTGATAAAGGTTGTGCTTCAAGTACAGCCTGTTGGGTACTTAATATTTGTTTTTCCTCCACGAGTCTGGCTTGCTCTGTGCGTAGGTTTTGGAGTTTTTTTTGCAAAGGGGCACTTAAGGCTTGTGTTAAATTCTGTTCCCATTGATTTTTAGCATCGCTAAAACCTTTGTTCAAATGAGCCGTATTTTCTGTGGTGCGGCCAATTAGAATCAGTTCTTCGGATGTGACCATGTGTAATTGTAATGTTAAGGCGTCATCAGTAGCTGGTAATTGTGCGCGCAGCTTTTGTAACACAAGGGGATCATCAAATGGCTTAAGTGATGCCGGGAATGTTGGCGCTTGCGTAAGCCGCATAGAAATAGAAGCAGGCCACGGCCAGTACATGGCTAATAATCCTCCGCCCAGCCCACAAGCCAGAATAATACAGAGGTATATGAGCATTTTGCGTATCATGGGTATGGGCCATTCTTACCGTTATTTAACTTAAAAAAATGTATCATCATTAAAGTTAAACGACGATCATATTGCACAGCAACAATACGCTATTGTGCCCATGCTGTAAAATGCCTATAGTGTTTTGAATTGAGAAATGGCTATATAAGTTAATGTATAGCGCATCGCTAAGAAGGAAAAAAACAGATGGCGCAGGCACAAATTTACACACATCATGGGGTTTCTGTTGGCTACAGAGATAATGGATCTGCGAATGGATCTTCTAGCGCCGCAGAAACATACATATTTCTCTCAGGCTGGGGATTTGGCAGCATTATGGGGCAGATTGCGCTGGATGCCATGGTGCCACCCACCAGCCGCCGTATCAGTATTGATCCACCCGGCATTGGTATTGCTGAAGACCAAAGTGCGTTTGTATATATACCCCGCTTGGCGCGCGCGATTGCGGGTTTACTGCGAGAGCTGGGGGTACACGAAGCAACGGTGGTGGGCCATGCGTTTGGTAGTATGGTTGCGCAGGAAATGGCCATGTCTCATGATGATGTTGTGGCACGTTTAATTTTATTAGCACCTGTTTCTGGCATGGGGATGGCGCATGCCGTGGGGCAGACCACCTTGCCGACCGCCATGGGCGTGATGAACCGCCTATTAACAGGACAAAAGTCCTTGCTGGAGGCCTTATATGCGCCAGCATTTTTGGTTGAACTGAAGGAAACGCTGGGAGATATTTTTACCGAGGTGGAGCGACCTGCCGCCGGCGCGGCTTTGTCTGGCCAGATTTGGTCAGCCAGCCGGTGGACGAACTGGGGGCGCACCAGCCAGATTTATCAGCCAGTCACCATTTTGCAGGGGGATGCGGATCCGCTATCAACGGTGTCTCATGCGCAGCGCCTGGCCAACATGCTGCCAGCAGCCCAGCT
>CAZDNZ010000086.1:3720-5285 GCA_964506925.1 uncultured Pseudomonadales bacterium
GACTGGTTTTCAGCAGTCTATTGGTTTTAAGCCTACAAATGCAAGCTAACCTTGCCAGCGGTACGGATTTCAGCGTTTCGCCCACCTAAATATGTTAAATTTTTAAATGATAACGAGCAATGCTCAACTGGCAATGCGGAGGTGAATCGAATGCCTTATTCTTTTAGCGAAAAAAAACGTCCTCGTAAAAATATGGGTTCTCTAGAATCTCCTATGGAGATTCCAGATCTGTTGGGCGTACAAAAACGCGCTTACGATGATTTTCTGACAGGCAAAGCCGATTCGAAGGATTCCTTCTATTCGCTGGATGGTGCTTTTCGTGCCATGTTCCCCATGCACGATACCGCTGGCATTGCCATGCTGGAGTATGTGGGCTGTTATTTGGAAGCGCCAAAATTTGATGTGCAGGAGTGTCATACCCGCGACCTGACTTTTTCAGCGCCACTGCGCGCTACCTTGCGCCTCACTTTGTGGGAAACAGATGCGGCAACCGGTGCCAAAAAAGTTAAAGATATTAAAGAGCAGGATATTTATCTGGCCGACATGCCCCTGATGACCGATAACGGCACGTTTATTGTTAACGGTACGGAGCGGGTTATTGTTTCGCAAATGCAGCGTTCCCCCGGTGTTTTCTTTGATCATGATGGTGGTACGACCCATGCATCTGGTAAGCTATTGTTTTCGGGTCGTGTTATTCCCTTCCGTGGTTCTTGGTTGGACTTTGAATTTGACCACAAGGATAACCTGTATGTGCGGATAGACCGGCGCCGGAAACTGCCTGCAACGGTGGTTCTGCGCGCTTTGGGCTTAAGCACACAAGATATTATTGATACCTACTTTGATAAAGTAGATGTCCGCGTGGGTAAGAAAAAAGCCAACCCGTTTGAAATGGCGTTTACGCCTATGTTTTATGAGGGTGTGAAGCAGCTTACCAATCTGGTGGATGCTGAAAGTGGCGAAACACTCGTGGAAGCAGGTAAAAAAGCGACCCGCCGTGCTCTTAAAAAAGCGCAAGAGGCTGGCACCAACTGGATTCGGCAAGAGGATACAGATTTGCTTGGCCGTTTTCTGGGAGAAGCTCTGGTGGACAAAGAAACCGGTGAGGTTCTCTTTGAAGCTGGCACTGAAGTAACACAAGATGTGCTGACGGCCGTCACCGAGCTTAAAATTAAATCATTCAAAGTTCTAAAGCTTGATCACTTAAACATTGGTGCGTACATGCGCAATACGCTGGCTATTGATAAAACCAGTACCCCAGAAGAAGGCTTGATTGAAATCTATAAAGTGATGCGCCCCGGCGAACCACCTACCGTTGAAGCGGCAACAAAATTATTTGAAAATATGTTCTTTGACCCAGATCGTTTTGATTTGTCGGCTGTGGGCCGGATGAAAATGAATGCCCGTATCGGCTTTGAAGATGATGAAGGCAGCAGCACTCTGCGTAAAGAAGATATTATTGAAACGGTGCGCAAACTTCTGGATATACGCGATGGACGTGATTCGGTAGATGACATTGACCATTTGGGCAACCGGCGGGTGCGTCTGGTTGGTGAGCTTATGGAAAA
>CAZDNZ010000087.1:0-2141 GCA_964506925.1 uncultured Pseudomonadales bacterium
GCCGCTGCTTGGCGCGGGGTGGCCGGGTTTTTACCGAACCCCCACAGGTGCTGGATGTACCAGCCCTATCACCGCCGCTGGGCGCTACGGCATCAGAAACACAAAGGTAATTGGCTTTATGGCATACTGGCTTTTTAAGTCCGAACCCTACAAATACAGCTGGGACGATATGGTGAGCCACGGCACTGACCACTGGGATGGTATTCGGAATTATCAGGCTCGTAACAACATGCGCCAAATGTGTGTGGGCGATTGGGGGTTTTTCTATCACTCTAACGAGGGGTTGGCCGTTGTGGGTATTGTGGAGGTTGTGCGCACCGCCTACCCCGATTATACCTTTGAAGATGAAGAAAAGTTCAAAAAAACCGGCAAAAACCCTTGGGAAATGGTGGATGTCAAAGCCGTTCGCCCCGTAAAACGCCCGGTTAGCCTTAAAGAAATCAAGGCTAACCCCAAACTACAAAACATGGCTTTAGTTACCAGCCAGCGCCTTTCGGTACAACCTGTCACGCCAGATGAATGGCAGGAAGTGCTGCGGATGTCTGAAGCCGCTTTATAAGCCAAAGCCACCGTCCGGAAAAATTTCTGACAATTAAGCCCACCGCCCATAAAGCTCCACAGGCGCAAAAATAAAAAAGCCTGTGCAAGAAGGAGCAATATGGATAGCACACAGCTGCTGGTGATGGTTTTGTTATTTGGCTGTACGCTGGTACGCCCCTTTGCCATGCGCGGTGCTGCATTGCAGTTTACCCCGTTCCAAACCACTTTTGTGACTGCCTTGGGCATGTGCTTGGCAACAATTGCCCTCTGGCCATTTTATGCAACCACCTTTCAACAGCATAGTGCCACCTTGTTGGCATCGCCACTGATTATACTCATCAGCCTGCTCAAGGGTGTTTCCCTCTGTATAACCATTGCCATTATGCAGGTGCTGCGCCGCAAAGCAGCCGGCTCTGCGGAGTTCCGTGGCCCACTTACCCTAGGTTTGATGGCCGTATGTAATGCCTTTTTGGGCGAACAACTGACAACAGCGCAGTGGTTAAGTGTTTCTGCACTCACCGGGCTGGGCGTGCTATTTGTGCTACGGGGCGGCTTGGCCTGTTTATCGCGTAAACACAAAATGATGTTTATCTTATTGGTGCTTGTTGGTGTGATCCCCGGTATGGCCGACCAAGTTGTGATGACCCAAACCCACTGGTATATTCAGCTTATGTTTTCCGGTGTTGGGGTATTGTTATCCTCCATCGCTTTTTCCCGCGGGCATGGCCTGTTGGCGGCTGTAAAGTCAACAGCCTGCCTTAAAGCTGGTGGCATCTGGGTGATAACTGAAATTTTTATTCTGATGATGCTGGTAACCTATGTGCCTGTTACTGTTGGTGCTATGGCCATGATGATGTCTGTCCCAACCATTATGCTGATTGGTAGCCTGCGCTGGCAGGACGGCAACTGGCGCATGCAGACCATGTTTGGCGCTTTAGCCTATATGGCTGTTGTGCCTATTATTATATAATACTTTATAATAAAAAACATACCGCTTTTATCACTAGATAAATAAGAGTGATAAACCCTCTTGCATTTTATACACATTTTGTTATTCTTTATATGGATAACAAAAAGGAGTGGAAACACATGAACAGATCAAACGCCGTTAATACACGGGCTCGGTCGGAGAATGCGATCGCCTCCCACATGCGGCAGGTTTTTAATTATATGACCGGTGGCGTCGCCCTCTCGGGCGCTGTGGCTTGGTTTGCTATCAGTTATAACGATGGTGCGCTGGTTATGTCGCTGGTACAAAGTGGCATGATGTGGCTGCTGCTGATTGCCCAGTTGGGGCTGGTTTTTTTCCTCAGTTTCCGTATTCAAAAGCTACAACCAACCACCGCACTTGCCTTGTTTGCCGGGTTTAGCGGGCTGATGGGGCTTTCCCTTGCGCCGCTGGCTTTTGCTTATACGCAGGCCAGTATTGCCACAGCTTTCTTTACGGCTGCCGGCATGTTCGGGGCGATGTCGGCCTATGGATATTTCACCAACCGCAGCTTAAATGGCTTGGGCAGCTTCCTGTTTATGGGGCTGATTGGCTTGGTTGTGGCCAGTGTGATTAACATCTTTCTGGGATCCGACCAAATGAGCTTTATCAT
>CAZDNZ010000087.1:2241-3375 GCA_964506925.1 uncultured Pseudomonadales bacterium
TGCATATGCCAAGCAAAAGAAAGCTAAAAAGAAGGCTATTTATACCTTGCTGAAACTGATTCTCCCCTTTGGTATGCTCCTCCTCAGTGTGGGGATGTTGCTGGCTGGCAATGGCCTGCAAAGCACCCTGCTGCCCATGCGGGCACAAATAGAATCATTTTCGGCTTTTGATATTGGTTTAATGGGGTCTGCCTACTATTTTGGCTTTGTTATTGGTTGCCTAGGCGCGCCAGGATTAGTCCGCCGCGTGGGGCATATTCGTACTTTTGCCGCTTTAGTCTCCTTGGCTTCAGCGCTCACTCTTGCCCATGCTCTGTTTATTCACCCTGTTTTTTGGTGGGTATTGCGGATACTGGCTGGCGTCAGTTTTGCCGGCCTTTATTTGGTTATTGAAAGCTGGCTGAACGAACGGGCAGATAATAAATCCCGCGGGTTTATTATGTCTGCCTACCAGATTGTCGTCCTCTCGGGCATTACCATTGGCCAGTTGCTGATTATTCCGTTCCCCCCCGCCGAGCAAGGCGTATTCCTGCTGACATCGCTGGTTATTTCACTGGCGGCCGTGCCGGTGGCCCTCTCGGTTTCACCTGCGCCAGACCCGCCGGGGAATGCCAAACTACGCCTAACCAAATTGTACCGCACCTCACCTTCTGGAATCATCGCCTGCATTGCCGTTGGCATTACGCAAGGCGCCTTCTGGACGCTTGGGCCAACCTTTGCCCTAGGTGTGGGTATGACATCCAGCGAAACCGCCCTGTTCATGAGCATTGCGGTCATTAGTGGCGCGCTGTTTCAGTATCCTTTTGGCAAATTGTCCGATAGCACAGATCGCCGAAAAGTACTGATGGGCCTCTGCTTGGGTACATCTCTCTTTTCAGCATTGCTGATACTGTGGCCTGATCCTTCACGCGTTGCCTTATTCGCTCTGATTTTTGGCTTTGGTGCTTTTGCCATGTCGGTTTATGCGGTGGCGGTCTCCTATGTGTTTGACTTTGCCGACCCCGGGGCACGGGTAGAAACATCTTCTGGCATTTTGCTGTTAAACGCCGCTGGATCTGTGGTCGGGCCTATGGTTGCCGCCGCTTTTGATGAATATTTTCCACACAAGGGCTTGTTTTTGATGACCATCATTAC
>CAZDNZ010000087.1:3475-5269 GCA_964506925.1 uncultured Pseudomonadales bacterium
TTGCTTGTCTCCACAAAACCACCCTGCCCGCGCACCTTCACAGCACATAACGCTGCCGCACACGGGGCCTCCAGCTCAACAACAACACCACTTTCAAGCCGATAAACCGGACGGGTCTTATTTTTATCCGCATACATCGTCACAGGCGCGTTCACAACGGCTGTGGTCTGCCCTTGTATCAGGCCGATATACACCCAGCCCTCTTCACCTTCCAAATCGCGAATTTTATAGAAATTATCATATTTTGCCAGCAACTGTACTGGCCAGTCATCCCGCCGAAAAACCCACAAAATAGGATAACGCACCCCGGGGCCAGCCCGCACATTCACTTCGCTGGATTTTAACGATGCTGCCCGCGGATAATCCTCCTCTGCTGCCATAGCAACCAGCGGCAAACTAAGCAAAAAAATCCCCCACAAAAAATGCATGCGTAAATTATGCCAGATAAATTTCATGGCGTCACGCCACATTTAAAGCTGTTTTTGGGCGCGTCCTTGCACACACCGCCTCCGCGAAAAAATAAATTGCACCTTTTGCCGGAAAACGTCATTTTGTGGCCATGACATCTATTGTAAGCACCATGGCCCTTACTGGCATCAGCGCCACGCAAGTGGATGTTCAGGTTCAGCTTACCCAAGGCAACTTTGCCATGTATATGGCCGGCCTGCCGGATAATGCGGTGAAGGAAAGCCGCGAGCGCGTCCGTGGCGCATTTCATGCGTTGGGTATTCGGCTGCCTAGTAAGCGTATTGCGGTTAATTTAACGCCAGCCGATATCGCCAAGGAAGGCGCCCACTACGACCTGCCAATTGCCGTGGCCTTGCTCATGGCCATGGGTATTGTCCCCACAGATGCCACCGAACAAACCCTCTGTATGGGTGAGCTAAGCCTGAACGGGCAAATAAATCCCGTCAATGGTTGCTTACCTGCGGTT
The DNA here is from genome assembly GCA_964506925.1 of uncultured Pseudomonadales bacterium. Lineage (GTDB taxonomy): Bacteria > Pseudomonadota > Alphaproteobacteria > UBA2136 > JAPPOO01 > CAZDNZ01. The sequence continues at coordinate 4,410 of CAZDNZ010000087.1, forward strand.
ATTGCGGGGGCAGCAGAAGATTTGGTGAAGGCCATTGTGCCACAAGAAAATGCGCCGGAAGCCGCATGGTCGGGCGCAACCACTGTGTTTGGCGCGGCGCACTTGCAGGATGTGGTGAATCACCTGCGGGGGGATACACCTATTCTGCCCACCCAACCGCAGGCACAGACCGAAAACGCCAGACAATCCCAGCCAAATTTTGATATTGCCGATATCAAGGGGCAGGAAACCGCCAAACGTGCGGCCGAAATTGCGGCGGCAGGTGGGCATAACCTGCTCCTGAATGGCCCACCGGGTAGCGGTAAAAGCATGCTGGCACAGCGTTTACCCGGGTTACTGCCACCACTCACCCCCACGGAAGCGCTGGAAGTATCCATGATTCATTCTGTGGCAGGGGATGTGCCGGCTGGTGGGCTGGTTACGCAGCGTCCATTCCGAGCGCCGCACCACAGTGCTTCGGCCGTGGCCCTGTCCGGCGGTGGCCTAAAGGCCAAACCCGGCGAAATGAGCCTGGCGCACCATGGTATTCTGTTTTTGGATGAGTTCCCCGAGTTCCCTCGTGGCGTGCTGGAAACCCTGCGCCAACCGCTGGAAACCGGCAATATTACCATCAGTCGTGCCAATCGGCATGTTACCTATCCGGCACAGTTTCAACTGATTGCCGCCATGAACCCTTGCCCCTGCGGCTATTTGGGCGATCCTGCCAAGCAGTGCCGCCGCGCCCCCGGCTGTGCCGATACCTACCAAAGCCGCTTGTCTGGCCCCTTGCTGGATAGAATAGATCTACACGTAAATGTGCCACCCGTTCGTATTCACGACTTGGATTTGCCACGCGGCAAAGAAAGCAGTGCCGATATGGC
>CAZDNZ010000088.1:0-5256 GCA_964506925.1 uncultured Pseudomonadales bacterium
ACTATAGAAAGATTGTTGAGTTTTATTGCTCTGACGAAATGTGGATTAAATTTAGTCATAAATTTGGTATCCGGCTTCTAAAGATCTGCTTTGCTGTTGATTTAGGCCATTTGTGAAGAGTAAACGGGGTGCGGCATGGTGTTGTTACCCTTGTAAACCTCGAAGAATCAAAGGCCACAGTGCTTTACCACCCGATAAAAGGCGGTGAAGGACTGGCTCTGCTTTCTAAAGTTTAGGCTGCATTTTGCCAGCCTGTTCTCGCCAAAGCAGGGTGAAGAAACAGAAAGATACATATCATGGCAAACGGAACAGTTAAATGGTTTAACGCAACCAAAGGATACGGCTTTATTGCCCCACAAGAAGGCGGCAACGATGTGTTTGTTCACATTAGTGCTGTTGAAAAAGCCGGCCTACGCGGCTTGGACGATGGTCAGAAAGTCAGCTACGAAGTAGAGGCTGGCGCGCAAGGCAAGTCGTCTGCCGTAGATCTGAAGGTCATGGAAAGCTAGAGCTTTCCCCCCCTTTTTATATTTTGTCGTGCTGCATGATGTACGCATTGTGCAGCATTTTTCAAAGTTGTTTTGCTAATTTATAGAAGCACGTGCAGGTAAGTCCAGTCATCATACAGGCTGCCCTGCATCTGCCTATATGCGACCATCTTCATTATGGTATGGTCAATCTATTCACCCGCTGGTAACTGCAGGTCAGAGAAATGGTTCAACAGCTTTCATTCGCGCAGGCTCACCAGCCTGTATTAAGGAGATATTATGAACACATTTCAAGACATGGGTCTGCCAGAAGCCCTGTGCCACACCTTGGCACATATGACATTTACCACCCCCACCCCCATTCAGGCGCAGGCCATTCCGCTAGCGCTGCAAGGACAAGATATTCTGGGCACAGCCCAAACAGGCACCGGAAAAACCGCCGCTTTTGGCATTCCGCTGGCAGCCATGCTGATCAATCAGCCCACCCGCAATGCCCTCATCATGACACCCACCCGCGAGCTGGCCACCCAAGTAATGGCCGAATTGCAAGCCATTCTGGGAAAAAGCGGCAAAATGAAAACCGCTTTGCTGATTGGCGGCGATTCCATGCCCAAACAGTTGCAACAGCTACGCCAACACCCACGATTGATTGTGGGCACGCCGGGCCGTATTAACGACCACCTCAAACGCCAAAGCAATATGCTGGCCCACACGGATTTTCTGGTGCTGGATGAAACCGACCGCATGCTGGATATGGGCTTTACGGTACAGATTAACGAAGTGATGAAATATATGCCGCAAACACGGCAAACATTACTTTTTTCCGCAACTTTATCCAAAAATATTGAACGCATGGCCGATAAATACCTCACCAACCCCGCGCGGGTAGCGGTTAGCGCCATGCATAAGCCGGCAACGAATATTAAGCAGGAAACTGTTAAGTTGCAGGATGCCGATAAATACAACCAACTGCTGGATGCCCTGAACCAGCGGGAAGGCTCGGTGGTGATATTTGTGAAAACCAAACATGGTGCCGACCGTATGGCCACCAAGCTGGGCAAGGATGGTTTCAGTAGCGATGCCATTCATGGCGACTTGCGCCAAAATAAGCGAGATCGCGTGATGGCCGCCTACCGCAAATCTGCCTTCCGGGTACTGGTGGCCACAGATGTGGCCGCCCGTGGGCTGGATGTACCGCATATTCGGCATGTGATTAACTACGATATGCCGCAAGCGGCCGAGGATTATATCCACCGGATTGGCCGAACGGCGCGGGCTGGTGCCACTGGCGAAGCGTTGAATTTTGTATCGCCGGCAGATAGCGCCAAATGGCGCGCCATTCAGCACCTGCTCGACCCCGAAGCTGCGCCTGCACGGCCTGCGGTCGCTGCTGGTACCAAAACCAGCGGACGACGCAAACCCGCGACTGGCAACACAGGTAAGCGCCCGGCCAAGCCCTTTGGTGCGCCCCGCAAACCGCACCTAAGCAGCGCTGCACGCCAACGCCGCCCGGGCAATAACGCCCGCGCCTAGGGCAACCGCTTTCCCTTACATCTCCGGCGTATTATGCGTGCGCCGGGGAGGAAGGGGCGTATATGCACTAATTAATAACAAAAATGATTATTTCTGGCTTTTTTCGCCACCGTTGGTAGCTGACGTCTGATTGGCGTCGTTTGTTTTTGAATTATCAGCTGAATTGCCATCACCATCATTTTGTTGAGGAGGTTTTGAGGTATCCACTGTCTTATATCTATTTGGAGGACATGCAGCATTCCGTATATTTTTTTTGCATTCTTCTAACATTTTCATGATTGATATAGGCTTAACCTTCATTTTTTTGCTCTATTCTATTTGTTTAGCTTCCAACTATATCATAGTATAATTTAATGACTATATTTCAAACATCTTTAAGAAAAATGTTGCAGCAATTAAAACTAAAGATAATTTGAAAATAAATCTTTTCCACCAATCAAACTTATCTGCAGATTCAAAATCTGCTTTGTGTTCTTTATTGTTATCGAGTGCCTTATCACAACCCATCTTCGCATACTCTGAAGCAATTATTTCAAATATAATAACTAGAATAAATCCAACCGCTAAGGAAAATAATAATATTTTCTCGCAGAAACCATTTGCTTCAGGTACAGCATTAAAGATCAGCGGTAATGCAAGTGAAGATATCCCTAAAATAGCTTTGTTTAAGAAAATTACATTCTCTTTATAATATTCATTAAGACGTTCTTTATCGTATTCTTTGTCACTTTTTTGCGTCATTTTCTAACTCCCGGTTTTTAATTCAATGGTTTGTTCGCCGCGTTTGGCCGACCAACTGTCGGTGTCGTGGTCGGCATAGAGGGTCATGGCCGGAGAATCCTGCTGCAGTTGCTGCGCCATGTGCTGGGCAATCGGCCGCAGAGAAGCGTGTACCGTTTTCTGGGAGCGGAGTTCGGCCACATAGGTGGCTTGCGGTACGCTGTATGTCAGGTGACACACCAGCCCCATGCCCATAGGGTACAAATACTGATTTTGCTCCGGCGTGGTGGTTAGGCCCTGTTCCGGCAGCACTGCAATCGCCTGTAACAAGCGCTGGATTTCCATTTCAATATCTGGCGCTGCAGCGGGCAGCAGGCTGCGGATTTCTTCCAGATACCATGGATAAAAACCACAGGTGTTATCAATCAACGGTACTTGGCAAATGCCGTTGCGGTGGCGCTGCAGATCGCGGAAAGACCCAAAATCCAGCACAAAGTAAAAATCGTACGCACCGTATTTTTCCAGATAACGCGGGAGTTCCGCCCCTTCTGGCCGAGTGGTGAGCACGGTGGTTTCGTGGGTGTTCAGGCCAGCGATATCCAGCTTGTGGGTGCGGGCAATGAAGCCACCCTGCTGAATATGGTGCAGATCTTCTGCCGAAAGCTCATTACGTTGCAATAACGCCTGCGGGGACAGGATGTTCTCCTGTTCAGCCAGACGCTGATTATAGGCATCCCGCGCCGCATAACGGGGATTTGCTGTGTCCATCTCCTGCCCGGTGAAGCTATGGGGGTATTTGTCGTACAATTGTTGAAACATGTGCTGGGCCATATCCCGCACTTCTGGCAGCGGGTGCGCTTTTAACTTCATCAGACGTTGCCGCGCCTGCCGCAGGTTAGTGGTCCAGCTAAGGTAGGTGGTTGTGCCAACGGGCAGGAAGCCCCGCATAATATCGAACGCCCGCGCGTTGATGGCATTCTGCCAGATTTTTTCCGACTTATAGCCCGTTTGGGTAAAGGGATAACGTTCTTGCAGCGCAACAATAACTTCGGGTAAATATTTGTTATATATGTTCATCCAGCCCTGCTGAATAGCGGCAGCAGCGGGATGATTATAGGGCTCCACGAGTGGCATGGCGGAAAAATCCAGATAGCGGGTGCTGGCTTCTTGCCCAGAATAGAGAGGATTATCTTGAATCGCCTTCGCGGCCAGCATGGAGAAATTTTCAATAAAAATTGTGGTCACGCCGCAATCACCAATGGAGGCATGGCCGTAGCCCACATAAAACTTTGCCATAAAATTGCCGGAGCCTTTAGCCTGCACCTTCTCCAGATGCTCGGTCACACTGGCAGGTGAACGGGAGTACAAGGCCTGCAACATGGCCAGGTCTTCGGGTGGAATATCGTCGTGAATATGTATGGCTTGTTTGTGCATGTGCTACCCTCCCACTGTTTTAAGAAGCATACAAAATTGCGTGGGATGGGTCATGCAGATATTATCAACAGGGCCTATTATCGGATAATTTGCATATTTGCCGCACCAGCACCGTTGTTCGGGCGATAATGGAAAAACCTCAAAAAATGCGTATTGCCAAACCACACGTTCTTAGCTTAAGCTATGGCATCTTCAACAAAAAGAAAGATGATCAATATGAACATTAAAAAAACATTCATGGCTGCGGCTATGGGCGCGGTGTTACTGGGTGGCCAAGTGATGGCCGAACCGGTGATTGGTGTCACGTGGTACGGCGAATCCGGTATGGCCAAGCGTATCCTGGGTGGTATGCAGGAGCGTAACGAAGAACTGGGTAACCCGGTCTCCTTTAAACTGGATACTGTAAAAGCTGACAAAGAAGCTGCCCGCGCCACCATACAAGGTTTTATTGATGAAGGCGTGGCTGGGGTTGCAGCCCTGCGCTCTACGGGTGGTCCTTTGATGAAAGAAATGGATATGCCTGTGCCTGGTTTTATTGGCGCCTCCAATAACCCAGAACAAATTGGTAGTGTGGAAAATATGGCCGCACCAGAAGGCAACATTACCGGTGTAACATATTACCTGCCTACCGATACCCAAATGCAGACATTCCAAAACCTGCTGCCAGATATGCAAAAGCTGATACTGATCACACAGGTGGGACACCCTTCCAGCGCTGTTGATAAAAATGGTGTTATGAGCTACTGCGAAACTGCCGGGCTTGAATGCATGCACGAAGGTATTACCAGCAAGGAAGAACTGATGACCGTTGTGAACAACTACAAAGGTAAAGTGGATGCTTTCTTAGTTGGTAACCAAGCGGTCGTCTTTGATAACACAAAAGACATTGTGGATACGGTCGATGAAGTAGTACTTTCATTCTCACAGAAATCTGTGAAAGATGGTGCGCTGGCGGCCTTTGCAGCAAACGATCACAAACTGGGCCGTTTCCTCACCGATTCTATCGTTGATGTGATTATAAATGGTAAAGCTGTGGCTGACGTGCCGGTAAAAGTGGATGAAGATCCTATTTTGTCGATTA
>CAZDNZ010000089.1:0-5043 GCA_964506925.1 uncultured Pseudomonadales bacterium
CCCATTTTTACAGTAGAGGAAGCCAAAACTTTTGCCCCTGCCTTGCCAGGCGCCGATATTAAAAATCTCTTTTTGCGCAATAAAAAGAAAACCCATCTTTTTTTAGTCACTGTTTTAGCGAATAAATCTGTTGATATGAAAAGCCTTGAGCACAAACTAGAAGTAACAGGACGGTTATCCTTTGCCAGCCCAGAATTGCTGGCAGAAAAGCTAGGCGTTACCCCCGGCAGCGTAACGCCCTTTGCTCTGCTGAATAATATCACCAAAGACGTTGTTTTTTATATGGATAAAGATATTCAACAACATGAATTTATTCACCCGCATCCACTGCGCAACGATCGGACGCTGTCTTTGCGCCTTGCTGATTTAATGGCTTTTTTAAGCGTACACGGGCATCAAACCCAGTGGCTGCATTTGCCCACTTGATTTGTAAGTATTAAAAAGCATTTTGAATGGCGCTACAGAGGGTGTCTATCTGTTGATCCATCACTTCCTGTTGCATAGCTTCTACCATAACCCTGATGACAGGCTCTGTACCCGATTTACGCACCAAAACACGCCCCTCTTTGCCCATAATTTTCTCAGATTTTTCAATAGCTTTCTGCACAACTTTCTTTTCCAGTACTTCGCTGGCACTCACGCCTTCTGGCAGGCGAATATTCTGCAATTTCATCGGCCAAGGCGTAAAAGATTGGCGCATCTGAGATGCGCGCATACTCGTGTGGCGCATGGCAGCCAACACATGTAAAGCCGACAAAATACCATCGCCCGTTGTCGCGTAATCCTGCAAAATAATATGACCAGAGGACTCGCCACCCAGATTATAGCCATGCTCCCGCATCGCTTTTTCAACATGGTGGTCGCCCACTTTGGTTCTGACCAACGTCAGACCTTTTTCGTGTAGCGCAGTTTCCAGGCCCATGTTGGACATAACAGTGCCCACCACGCCACCGCCTTGAAGTGTTCCTTTTTGTTGCATGTACTGCGCCATTGTCCCCAATAGATGATCACCATCAATAACGCGGCCTTTTTCGTCGCACATTATCAAGCGATCGCCGTCGCCATCCAGCGCAATGCCTGCATCGGCGCCATGCTGTTCGACCGCCTTACACATGGTATCGGTAGCGGTTGCCCCCACATTTCGGTTAATATTCAGCCCATCAGGTTCACAACCAAGGCGAATAACTTGGGCACCCAGCTCCCAAAAAATACGAGGCGCAATGCGATATGCAGCACCATGGGCACAATCCACAACCAGCCGGACGCCATGCAGGTTAAACTCTTTGGGCAGTGTTGTTTTTACAAACTCTATGTAACGACCAACAGCATCTTCCAACCGAACCACCCGGCCAATACGCTCCTCCTTGGCTAATTTGATTTCAGAAGGATTATCAATCAGCGTTTCAATCTGCTCCACTTGTTGCTCGGAAATTTTCAGCCCGTTGGGCGAGAAAAGCTTAAGCCCATTATCGGCAAATAAGTTGTGCGAGGCTGTGAGCATAACCCCCAAATCTGCCCGCAGGCTTCTGGTTAATACGGCAACAGCGGGCGTTGGTAGCGGCCCCACCATTAAGCAATAGAAGCCCACACTGGTAAAACCTGCCTGTAGGGCTGCCTCAAACATATAGCCTGAAAGGCGCGTATCCTTCCCAATAACAACGGTAGGGCGACCATGTGGTGCTGTATGTTTAAACACTTGTCCGGCAGCTTGCCCTACACGCATCACCAGATCTGGTGTCATGGGGTGCGTATTGGCCGCCGCACGAATACCATCGGTACCAAAATATTTTGTATCCATACTATATCCAATTATTTGTTTTTAGACGACTCAGAAGCTTTCGTATCTTTAGCTGATGCCTTAGTGGCGGCTGTTTTCGTTTTGCGTTTGCGCACAACAGGTTCTTTCTTATCTAGCTTTTCACCAGCTAGTAGTTTATCGATCTGTGGTTTATCCAGCGTTTCGTGTTCCAGCAGTGCTTCAGACAAAATATTGAGTTCCTTTTTATGGTTTTCGAGTATCGCTTTGCACCTTTGATAACCATTGGAAACAATATCCTGCACCTGCTTATCTACAGACAATGCACTGGCTTCGGAGATATGGCTCCGTGAGCCTAAATCCCGCCCCAGAAAAACATCGGTTTCTTTCTGGCCATAACTTATGGGGCCCAGTTCGCTCATGCCCCACTGGGTAACCATGCGCCGTGCCAGATCGGTGGCGCGCTCAATATCATTACTGGCTCCTGTGGTTTGCTGACCATCGAGCAAAATTTCTTCCGCAATCCGGCCCCCCATCAAAAGGGCTATCTGGTTTTCCAAATATTTCTTGTCATAATTTACTTTATCTTCTTCTGGCAGACTAATCGTTACCCCTAATGCCCGCCCACGCGGGATAATGGTCACTTTATGTAGAGGATCTTTTGCACCATCGATAAACAGGCCACAAATCGCATGGCCTGCCTCATGGACAGCCGTTGTTCTTTTCTGCTCCTCAGTCATGGCAGCGCTGCGCCGCTCGGTACCCATCATAACCTTATCCTTAGCATATTCAAAATCTGCCATATCTACCAATCGCTTATTGGAACGCGCCGCGATTAAGGCGGCCTCGTTCACAATATTGCGCAGCTCCGCGCCAGAAAAACCCGGCGTGCCTCGCGCAATCACGCGGGCATCCACATCTGGCCCAAGTGGTACTTGCTTCATATGTACTTTCAGGATGGCCTCACGGCCATCAATATCGGGTAACGGCACCACCACTTGGCGGTCAAATCGGCCCGGCCTCAACAGGGCAGGATCCAGCACATCTGGTCGGTTGGTTGCCGCAATGATGATAACGCCTTCATTATCGTTAAAGCCGTCCATTTCCACGAGCATCGCGTTCAGCGTTTGTTCGCGCTCATCGTTACCGCCACCAAGGCCAGCACCGCGATGACGGCCAACCGCGTCCAGTTCATCAATGAATATAATGCACGGCGCATTCCGCTTGCCTTGTTCGAACAAGTCCCGCACCCGCGCAGCCCCTACCCCCACAAACATCTCTACAAAGTCAGAGCCAGACAGGCTGAAAAAAGGCACACCAGCTTCGCCAGCGACCGAGCGCGCTAACAGGGTTTTCCCTGTTCCGGGAGGGCCCGAAAGTAAAACACCTTTGGGGATTTTACCGCCTAAACGCTGAAACTTGGCGGGATCTTTCAAAAAATCAACGATTTCTGAAAGTTCCTGTTTAGCCTCTTCTACGCCGGCAACATCTTCAAACTTAATTTTAGGGGCATCTTCCCCCTGCATTTGGGTGCGGGCTTTGCCAAAGCTAAACATACCGCCGCCACCACCTTTGCCACCGCCTTGCATCTGGCGCATAAAATAAATCCAGATACCAATAAACAATAACCATGGCAGCATAGACAGAAAATAAGAGAGCAGCGGATTCATTTGCGCCGGGGGTTGCACATCTATATTAACGCCCTGCTTGCGCAGCTCGGCAATAACTTGTGGGTCATCGGGCGTATTGGCCACAATCCGCTGGCCGTTGGGCGTTTGCGAAACAAACTTTTCTCCCTCAACCGTAATTTTGTTTATATTGCCCTGATTTACGAGGTTGAGAAATTCGGTATAAGTCACCTCTTGCGTATTTGCCGACGCAGCGCGCTCTTGCAGCAGGCTAGATACCACCAATACCCCCAGCAGGATCCCCCCCCAGATGGCAATATTCTTGAGCATTTGATTATTCATGAGCCATTAACCTACCAGATACGTTTGGTTATGCAACTAAAACCTGACGCCATGCTGCATAGATGAACATAATTTTATGCCCAAACTTCTTACAATCATGGCGCAAGCCAATAGCTGCTTTTAACGCAACACCCCACAGAAATCCAGCACTTGTTTTTCTAGCGCTATTGTTAACGACTTAAAGGCATCGTGTGCGGTTAAGAATACCAGAATATCCGCCTCATCAGCAGCTTGCTGGGCTGCGGTGAGTGTGGTTTCGGGGAAGGTTTCGAGGTGCGGCTCAGCCACCATAAGCTGTGCGGCTGGCAACTGTTGTTTTAACTGATGGAAAACCTCCAGCGAAGGCGATTCGCGCAAGTCGTCCACATTGGGTTTATAGGCCAAACCAAATAAAGCCACTTTAGCTGTCCGATTGTCTTTGAGGCTTGCATGAATTTTGGATACAACCCAAGCCGGTTTGCTGTCATTCACATTTCTGGCTGTTTTCATTAAGGGGGTTACCTCTGGTGCGGCCTGAATAATAAACCACGGATCTATCGGAATACAATGCCCCCCAACCCCCACACCGGGCACCATAATGTTCACCCGCGGGTGCAGATTGGCCAACCGGATAACCTCGCGCACATCCACGTCTATGGTGTCGCACACATAGTGCAGCTCGTTCGCGAAGGCAATCTGTACGTCGCGACTGGTATTTTCTACGAGTTTTACCAATTCGGCCATACGCGCTGTGGCACGATGCAGGTCTCCTTTGACAAAGGTCTGATAGAAAGCATAGGTTTTTTCCGTGGCTTCTGAGGTTAATCCACCAATATACCGATCGTTGTTCACCAATTCGCGCAAGGTATCGCCGGGGATGGCTCTTTCTGGGCAAAAGGCAATGTGTAGTTTATCTGTTAGATCGGCACGAGCCGCATAAATAACATCACGCACATGGGTTTCCGTCGCGCCCATCGGCGAAGTACTTTCTAAAATAACTAAATCGCCCTCTTTCAAAACAGGGGCAATGCTTTGTGCTGCTGCCCGCACAAAAGACATATCTGCCTCTTTCGCTTGGCTATCTACCGGTGTGGGCACGGCAATAATGAAAATTTCTGCAGGGACTGGCGTGCTCACTGCTGTCAGGCGGCCTGAAGCATGCGCCGACTGCACTTCTGCCAGCAGGCCGGGCTCAGAAAAATGCGGCTTACCTGCGTTGACGGCAGTCACAACTTTTTCACTAATATCCACACCCGTAACACGGTGGCCAGCATTTGCCAACACAGCCGCCGTTGGCAGCCCCATGTAACCGAGGCCGATAACACTCACGTGGTTTTG
>CAZDNZ010000090.1:0-4955 GCA_964506925.1 uncultured Pseudomonadales bacterium
GGTCAGAATCGTTGGCCAGCACATCAATGGTCACGTTGTGCGCACACTTGGCCACAATACCTTTATCATCTTCCGCAACAGGTGGTTCATTTTGTGGTGGCGGCGGCGGTGGTGGCGAAGCAGGCGGATTATCTCCCGGCTCGTTTGGCTGCAATTCTTCAATAATTTCATCAAAAGCGGGCGCAATCAGAAACTCATCGATAACACTCGAAATTCCATCGATCGCATCGCCAAAACCATCACCAACAATACGCGGATCTTGGAAACCTGTATTTTGCAGCGTGGTTTCTGCCTGTGGCGCCGGTGCTTGAGATACAGTCGCACGCGCGGGGGCAGGCCCGGCGGCGGGCTCTATGTCTGCGGGTTCTTCTGCCACTTTTTCGGCGGTGGCCAGCGCAGTTAGAATATCTTGCGCAGCAATAACATCCCCATTATCGGTAATAATAATGGAAGATGCACAATTATCCGCACCGCTGGCAGCAAATTCCAGCAGAATAATTTGCGCTGGTTGTTGGTCTGCTGTGGCTGGCAGGGTCAGGTAAAGGTCGCCATCCTGCAAATCCAGCTGAGAATTAGCAAAATCGATGCCTTCAAAAATCACACGCGTGCCCGGTGCCACCAGATAGGCGGCCTGTTCACCTGTGCCGGGGTGGGTCACCACAATCTCTTTCGGCTGTTCCGTAAAGATTGGGTTTGGTGTTGAATCAGACATGCTTTTCCTCTCCTCTACGCCATCTGTATTTTCATCATCAGGCGCAGCGTTTGTTTACCTGTTATTGACCAGCAATGCGCACATTCTGGGTATCGATGTTCGTGGCGGTTTGCACACCCGTTACGGTATCGACCAAATCGCCTGTGCTGGCCAGCAGGTTGTATGCGGCCAGATCTACCGCGTATTTTCCATTGATAAGGGCGGAACGTGCGTTAAACAGTTCAACTTCGTTGTCCAGCAAGTCTAGCAGGGTTCTCTTGCCCAGGTCGTACTGCGAGCGGTAGGCCTGACGGGTTTTTTGCGTGGATGAAACGTGTGCACCCAATTCCCCAAGGCGTTGCCGTGATGTTTGCAGATCACTCCAAGCAACCATGGTGTTTTCTTCCACTGTGCGGCGGTCTTGTTCCAGCATGGCTTTGGCTTCTTCCTTGCGTGATACCCGCTCTTTAACCCGTGCCGTGTCGGAACCACCATTGTACAGGTTATAACGCATCATCAGCATCACAGAGGCATCGTTGTTTGTGCCGGGCGTGCCATCGAGGTTTACGTTCCGGCTGATATTACCTTCCACATCAAAGCGGGGACAAAACACACTTTCGGCCACATGAATCGCAGCATCTGCGGCTTTAATATCGGATTGTGCCGAGTCAATCGCTGGGTTGTTCTGCATCGCGCGGGTAAGGGCTGTTTCCAGCGAGGCGGGCAATGTGCTAAAAGGCACATCATTTTTCCGCAGGCTTTCGGGCATTTTGCCAATAACTTCCAAATAGTCAGCTTCTGCGCTGCGCAGCTCGCCTTCAAAAGCAATCAGGTTGGCGCGTGCCAGAGCCAAACGGCCTTCTGCCTGAGACATATCTGCCCCGGTACCACGGCCACCGTTCACCCGTGCTTCAATTTGGCTTAGGTATGCTTGGTGGGTCTCAACATTTTGGCGCCCCAGGGCAACAAGCTCACGCGTCCGCATAACGTTTAGATAGGCTTCTAAAGCGGCCAGAGCTGTAATTTCTTTGTTTTCGAGGACATTAAACTTGGCAGAGCTGCGGCGGTGCCCCTGTTCGGCCACTTCGGAACGGGTGCCCCAGCCATCGTATAGCATTTGGCGCACCAGCAGGCGCGATTCATTCCGCCACAAATCACGGTGGCCATCATCGTCACCAAAGCGGCCTTCACGGTTACGCGTGGTTGAATTGTTGCTGTGTTCCCAGCCTGTGCCGGCAGTAAGGTCAACAGTAGGATAAAAACCACCTTCAGCCATACGTTGGGCATGGCCAATGGCCTCCATGTTCTTTTCAGCGACTTTTACCTGAGGGTGCGCCGACAATGCAGATGTGACGGCCTCCTGCATGCTCATGGCCTGAGCCTGTACAGCTACGGTGCTACTTAGCGCAGTGGCCAGCAAAAAATAATTCATTTTAAACATGTTCTCTCTCCTGTTACCTTTTAAGGTCTTTTTGGTATGGTATCTTCCACTGCATACAAATAGGGGAGGTGTGTTAATAATGCAAGGGGGATGAATACAAAAAAGACAATAATTTTTGTTTTTCCTCTATTTTTGTGAATCTAAATTACTATGTGAAGGGGCAAGAGGTCTTTTCTGACAAATCCGCCGACCAATCTGCGAACAAATTTTATGACAAAAAAGATTTGCCATTGCTGAACGGAGGTGTAAAATCCCTACATAGTAAATGGGAATAGTTTTTATGATGGAATTTGTTCAATCACTAGACGCATTGCTGTTAGCACGTCTCCAATTTGCCTTTGTGGTCAGTTTTCATATTATTTTCCCAGCTTTTACAATTGGGCTGGCCAGCTGGTTGGCCGTGGTGGAAGGCCTGTGGCTACGCACAGGTAACGATGTTTATCGGCAGATATACCAACAATGGGTGAAAATTTTTGCCGTCGCTTTTGGCATGGGCGTGGTAAGTGGGGTGGTACTTAGCTATCAGTTTGGCACAAACTGGGCACCCTTCGCCGATCGCTCGGCCAATGTTATTGGGCCTCTGCTGGGCTTTGAGGTATTGACCGCTTTTTTTCTGGAAGCCTCTTTTCTGGGTATTATGTTGTTTGGGTGGGGCAAAGTAGGGCGCAAAATGCACTTTGCCAGTACCAGTATTGTGGCGGTGGGCACGCTTATTTCCGCTTTCTGGATTTTATCTGCCAACAGTTGGATGCAAACCCCCGTGGCTTGGCGGATGGACGAACAAGGCCTCCTCCATGCGACAGATTGGCTGGCCGTGGTGTTTAATCCGTCCTTTCCTTATCGCCTTGTCCATATGATTATGGCAGCCTACCTGACAACAGCTTTTGTGGTGGCGGCGGCGGCTGGTTATTACTTCTTAAAAGGCAAATTCAAGCCACAAGCACAAATTATGCTTAAAATGGCAATGTTAATGGCATTTTTTGTAGCTCCATTGCAGTTGGTAGCGGGGGATTTACATGGCCTGAACACGCTAGAGCACCAACCGGCTAAAGTGGCTGCTATGGAAGGCATTTGGGAAACGCAAAAAGGCGCGGATCTGCAATTACTGGCATGGGTGGATGAAGAAAAAGAAACCACCACATCCTTCCTAAGCATTCCGAACGGTGCCAGCTGGGTGCTCACCCACGACCTTAACGGTGAGGTGAAGGGCCTGAAAGATTGGCCGGAAGCCGAGCGCCCGCCGGTGAATATTGTTTTCTGGAGCTTTCGCGTGATGGTTGGTTTGGGCATGCTCATGATCTTAACAGGTTTGCTGGGGGCTTTTCTCTATTTTCGGGGGCAGCTTTTTACCCAGCGCTGGTTTCATCGGTGGTGTTTGGCCATGGGGCCATCGGGTTTTATCGCTATTCTGGCGGGTTGGTTTGTCACCGAAGTAGGCCGCCAGCCTTATACGGTTTATGGTGTTTTACGCACGGCGGATAGCGTTTCTAACGTGCCCGGTGCGGCCATAGCGCTCACGTTCCTTATCTTTATTGTGCTTTATACCCTTATCTTTGGGGCGGGCACGTTTTATATTTTTCGCCAAATTGGACGCGGCCCTCAATTGGCTGAGGAGCAAACAGCCGCACAACCCGGCGTTAGCGCACGGCTAGGACAGGAGGTATCCTCATGATGTTTGATTTCTCGGCACTGTTACCCTTACCCCTCATCTGGGGGGGCATTGTGGCACTGGCGGTTTTTATGTATGTATTCCTGGATGGCTTTGACTTAGGCGTGGGTATTTTGTTCCCCTTTGCGCCCCATAAAGAAAGCCGCGATGAACTCATCAGCAGCATTGCGCCTTTCTGGGATGGTAACGAAACTTGGCTGGTGTTAGGCACAGGCGGGTTGCTGATTGCTTTTCCGCTGGCATATGCCATTGTGTTAACGGCTTTATATATACCGGTTATGTTTATGTTATTTGGCCTTATTTTACGCGGTGTTTCCCTCGAATTTCGCTTTAAGGCGGGCGAACGCAGCCGGTGGCTGTGGGATTACGGCTTTCACTTTGGCTCTCTGTTAGCGGCATTCGCCCAAGGGATTATGCTGGGTGCTTTTATTCAGGGCTTTGAAACAGCAGGCCGCCAGTTTGCGGGCGATTTTATGGGCTGGCTCACCGCTTTCTCCATTTTTACCGGCTTAGCTGTAATCATGAGTTATGCCCTGCTGGGCGCCACATGGATTGTGATGAAAACCACCGACCAAACCCAGCGCTGGGCGCGGCGTGTGGCCATGTATGTTCTAAGTTATGCTGTATTCTGTTTGGCGGTGGTCAGTTTATGGACGCCATTTTTGCACGATCACCTGTTTGCCCGCTGGTTTGAAAATGCCCTGTGGCTAATGCCATTGCCCGTGCTCACGGTGGGGCTAACCTTGTGGCTGGCGCGCTTACTGCATCAAAAGCGCGCCGAATATCTGCCATTTTTTGTAACGCTCGGCCTGTTTATGCTCAGCTACATAGGTTTTGCTATCAGCCTGTGGCCATGGGCGATTCCATATCAATATACGTTTAACGAGGCCGCGGCGAATGGTGCCAATCTGTCGTTATTATTGGTGGGCACAGTCCTGATTCTGCCAGTTATTTTAGGATATGTGGTGTACTGCTACTGGGTTTTCCGCGGTAAAGTAGAGGTGAAGAGTTACTAATACCCATGTCATCAGCTAACGCCCCCACACCCCCCAAAAAACCCAAACATCCATGGTTATGGTTTGTCGGCTTGTGGTGTGCTGGGTTGGTGGTCGTCCTGACGTTATCCTACGCCATTCGGTTTATGATGTTTAGCT
>CAZDNZ010000091.1:0-4920 GCA_964506925.1 uncultured Pseudomonadales bacterium
CCTTGGCAACGCCCACCATATTCCGCCAGGTTCTCTCATTTATGAGAGACATATAAAAAAGAGGTGCAAATTAAAATTCTCTGATTTAATATAATTAGTCATTTTTTCCCAAAACGCTGGTTGCATTCATCATATGTTTGCTATATATGAGTCCTGATGAGTGAGCTAGTAGATGTCTATGTCGGTAAGCGTGTCCGCCAGCAGCGGACGGCTTTGGGTATGAGCCAAGAGAATCTGGCCAGTAAACTTGGTGTGACCTTCCAACAGGTGCAAAAATACGAAAAAGGTGCCAATCGTATTGGTGCTAGCCGCCTTTTTCAGGTATCTCAGGCTTTGCAGGTACCAATTTCCCACTTTTTTGAAGGCTTTAGCGAAATACCCGGCAAAACAAAAATGCCACCCGCATTTGTATCAACCGGTGCAGCGCCCCATGCGGCTGTATTTGAAGACAGTCAGCCTATGCAGGATGATATCATGTCGTCACACGAGACCATAGAACTGCTCCGCGCGTATTATAGCATTGAAGATGAAGCTACCCGCCGTAAGCTGTTGGAATCTGTTAAAAGTGCTGCGGCCTCTGCCGAGCACAAACGTTCAAAATAGCGCTATCTTTTTTAAAAAGGCCAGATACGCGGGATGAAAATCACCGAAATGGCCATGAACAGCATATTTAATGGCAGCCCAATTCTAAGAAAATCAGTATATTTATAGCCTCCCGGCGCATGGATCATCATATTTGTTTGGTAGCCAACAGGTGTTATAAAGCTGGAGGATGCCGCAAATGCAACAGCAACCAAAAACGGAATCGCGCTCACTCCTAAATCGCTTGCAACGCCTATCGCTAATGGCGCCAGCAGCGCTGCTGTTGCCGTGTTGGACATGATGGCGCTTAGTAATACGGTTAGCCCATAAAAAGCAGCCAAACCCAGTATTGGGCTGTCTGGCCCTACTTGGGTAACCAGTATTTGCGCTATCCAGGCCGCAGTACCGGTTTCCTGCATGGCAAACCCAAGGGGAATCAAGGCCGCCATGAGGATAACGACGGGCATATGAATAGCATGATAAGCATCCCCCAGCTTTATGCAGCGGGTGGCAACCACGCCCGCCGTCGCTAAAAAGGCGGCCTGTAAAACAGAGAGGTAGCCCAGCCCAACGCTCAGTAAAAAAATCGCCATCCACATAAGGGCTAACCGCGCCCGCCGCGTTTGAATACGGCTATCAGATAAATCCTGCACCATTATAAAATCAGGTTCTTGCGCCAGCGCCATAATGTCGGATCGGTGTCCTTGGAGCAGTAAAATATCACCGTCTTGAAATAAAATGTCCGAGAGGCGATCCTTCAAAATTTCATTCCGGCGTTTTATACCAATAACAGCTGCATGGTAACGCCAGTAAAAATCCAGCTGGGTTAGAGATCGACCCACCAGATACGAACCACCAGGTACCATAAACTCTGCCAGAATAATATCATCACTCTGCAAGTGAGATGCATCCAATTGGCTGTTGGCCCAATCTTTCAGTTTCATGGAGGCGGCAACATCCATTACGCGGTCAATAGCACCACGCATTACCAGTACATCGTCTGCCAGAATTTTGGTGGAGGCTGGCGCCCAAATAGGCTGATTATTCCGCAAAATTTGCACAATACTCAGGTTAGGCACGGCTTCAAGCAACGGGTTTGCCTGCCCCGTACAGCCTATGAGGGGAGATCCTGCCAGTACACGCATTTCGGTAAGGTAATCGTGCAGTTTATAACTGGTGTTAATGTCAGTTGCATCAATGCGTGCTGGCAATAGCCAATAGGAGGCCACCAGCATATAAACCATACCCGCAGCAAACAGAATCAATCCCAGCTGACCAAATTCAAACAGCCCAAAACCCGGTAGGCCTGCATCAAGCGCATACGCATTAATCAACAGGTTGGTGGTTGTACCAATCAGCGTACACATACCACCAAATTGGGCAGCATAGCTGAGCATCATCAGAACACGGGTGGGGCTATGCTGTTGTTCCTGACAAATACGCAGCGTTACCGGAATAAGCACACTGACAGTCGCCGTGTTATTGATAAAGGCACTAAAAAAACCGGTTAAACTGCCCAACAGCAGATTAACGCGGAAAAGGCTGGCCGTGCGCCCCAGTGTTTTATACAACTTTTGCGCCAACCACCGTACAACACCGGTTTTCTGCAAAGCGGCCGACAATATAAACATAGCAGCAACCGTCAGTGTTGCCGGGTTGGAAAAACCAGCCAGAATTTTATCCTCCGGCACAAGCCCCGTCAGCATCAAGGAGAGCAGTACCATAAAGGCAATGCCATCAATCGGGTATTTATCCATGGCGAATAAAACCAGCGACATGCCTAAAATGGACAGTAACATAATCATATCCAGCATTTGGGCATCGAGCATTTGTTTCTCCTGTATTCTTTGTTACTATAGTGCCATGCGCAAAATGGAAGGCCCACGGCTACACTATACATACCAGCTTGGGGGAAAAGGCCGTATTTGTCTGTTTTTGGTTTACATTACCCTTGGTGGTGTGTGGGTTTTGACAATGGGCCACCTGATGATTCCGGATTTTGAGAACAATCTTCGTCAGTCTGCGCGTCATTTATTCCTCAATACCACAACGGCCGCGCATCATTTAACCGAGGAGGCAGCCGAAACAGACTGGCAGGCCACCATAAAATCGGCATCTCAGTTGGCCGATGATGTGGCAAAAGGACCGCAAAAGCGCGCTATCGGCACAGCATCGGCCACATCACCTCCACCAGAGCCAGATTAATCACCCGCCCCCTTCACGGCCCTTACCATATGCCGTTTGCGGCCATAGCCCGCTAGCCGCTCAACTTCAAAGCCTGCATCTTGTAAGGCATCCCGCACGGTACGGGCAGCGGTAAAGGTGGCGGCAACACAGCCAGGTGCCGCCAAGCGTGCCACATGCTGCATCAGTTCGGGTGACCACATATCCGGATTTTTTGCCGGGGCAAAACCATCCAGAAACCAAGCATGTGCCTGAAAATCCATCTTCGCTAAAACATCGGCAGCTGCACCTGTCTGAAGATTAAGCGTGATACCATCCAACTGAAAGCACCCTCCAGCAGGGGTATAAACGGCGAGCAAAGCTGTAGCCAGTTGTTGAATATCTGGAAAAGCGGCTAAGGCACGCTGCATATCAGCGGGTGCAAGGGGGTATTTTTCAATACTGATGTAATGCACACTTTGCATATCAAGCTGCTGCGCCAGTTGCCAAGTTGCCAGAAAATTAAGCCCTGTGCCAAACCCTAACTCGGCCACAAGGGGCTGCTTTATACAGGGGAGCCGATCAGGTAAAGATGTGCCGCGCAAAAAAACAAAGCGGCTTTCGGCCAGACCATCATCCTGATTATAGTAGGGGTCGTCAAATACCGTGGAAACCGGCAGGTGGCCACGCCAAGTTAAATTCATTTCAGATAGGCAGGTAAGTCAACCACACCTTGAGGCAGAGGGGCGTTCGCATCTGTCAGGTGTTTTACCAGCCATGTGCCGTCATCACGGGGAATATTAATACCCACTTCCCGCGTACGCTTAAAGCCAGCATCCCGGAACATTTCAATATCCCCCTGCATGAAGACGACAGCATGTCCGTGGTCTTTTATCTGATCAAAATAAGCATTAAGGCACGACTGAATATCAAAATCCTGCTTGGTATCAAACCCAAATGCCGCCAGCACCATCGCCGCGTTGGGTTGGTCGCCTACCGTGACCGGCGCAAAAAAGGCGCAGGCCTGAATATCGTCGCCGGCATCAGTTTCCGCCACCAAAGATGCCGTAGCTGCGGCATTTTCCTCAGCCGCCCGGCGCATCATGCCAGCCAGTTCAATGGCTTTTACCCCCTCTGCCCGGTAGGTGCGTGCCAGTAATGTAGCAACGCGGCTTTTATCGGCAGGTTGTTCGGTACGAATCTTCATATGACAAAATCTTCCTTTTAACGTGGATTATGCACAACTATAAGCAGGAATTACCCCCAGCGCAAGACAAGCCTGAAAAGGGGTGCTACATTCACCTTATGTGTTATCTGCGGTGTTTCTTATTTGCATATGCTGGCCTGCTTTTAGTCTGGTCACCCGCCAATACCGAGGTTATGGCGCAGGTGGACAAAGTTTACGATGGCGATACATTCCAAACCCGATCTGGTGAAATTGTGCGGCTGCTAGGCATCAATGCGCCAGAACCTGCCGATGGGAAGCGTCCAGCCGAGCCCGGCGGCACTGCTGCGAGTGCTTTTGCCCGCCAGTTGCTGGCCGATCAAACAGTACGACTGGTATTCGATACTAAAAAGACCGATAGGTATGATCGCACCTTAGCCCATGTGTACTTAACAGACGGCACATGGGTGAATCGGGCGCTGGTGGCAGCAGGGCAGGCGCATGTTTACAGTTTTCCGGATAATCGCAGTTATATTGAAGAGTTGCTCCAAGCAGAGGCCAAAGCCAGAGCAGCCAATAAAGGCATATGGGCTTTGCCTCGGTGGCAGGTGCGGCAAGCAGCCACCTGTTGCCCAAACGAACAGATTGGCCAGTTTCATTTAATAGAAGGGGTCATTCAGCGGGTGGCGTGGGTAAAAGGCCACGTTTACCTGAACTTTGGCGACAACTGGCGCACCGATTTTACGGCAGAAATCCCGCCGGAAATGACAGAAAATTTTAACACCATCTGGTTGCGGCAGCTACAAGGGCAGCGGGTGCGGGTAAGAGGGATGCTGAAGCCGGTTAATGGGGTTTTGGTGACGCTGACCCACCCGGAACAAATTGAAATTCTAAAATTCTAAAATTCTACTAAGCCGTGCTGCAGATGTTCTTTGCCTGCGCTGCGCCAGAAATTTATATACAAAACAAAAAAGCGTGGTTTTTTGTTTTGTACTGGGCTCTGCCCAGAA
>CAZDNZ010000092.1:0-4710 GCA_964506925.1 uncultured Pseudomonadales bacterium
ACTTTGGCGAAACAGCCAGCAACCTGAAAACTGTGACCGACCGACTGGTGCGTGGTGAAGGTTTGCTGGGACAAATGACCATGGAAGATGGCCTGGATGGCGAAGGCCTCATTACCGATTTGCGGGCAACATTGAACGATTTCCGACAGGTGGCCGCTAAAATCAATAGTGGGGAAGGCACGTTAGGTAAATTGGTGAACGAGCCTGAAGTGGCGGATAAACTGGAAGAGACGCTAACATCGTTCTCCGAAGCCGCTAATCGCTTGGAACAACTCCGCACCGAAGTAGATATTGGCACAGCAGCCCTGACAAATGAAGGTATTGCCAAAAGCGAACTGGCGATTACTCTGCGGCCTCGCCCCACCCGTTACTACCGGTTAGGTGTCACGATGGATGGTTTTGCCAGCGAGGCCGAAAGCAACGAAACAGTGAATCGGTTCGCCGGGCTGGATTTTGGCGATGAAGTAAAGTTTACCGCACAGTTTGGCCATGTTTTCCAAAGTCTGATTGGGCAGCAGGATATTGGTATGCGCGTAGGGCTAAAGGATAGTACCGGCGGTATTGGGTTCGATGCGGTGGTGCCAGCCCCGTTTGACTGGAAATATCTGGACGATAAAATTGCCCTCTCCACCGATATTTACGACTTCAGTGGCGCCAATACCAATGAATCGGATGTACCCCACTGGGATGTAAAAGCCAAATGGCGCTGGAACGTGCTGGACAAGCAGTTTTATACCACCATCGGGTATGATAATATTCTAAATAGCGAGTTTGGCTCTCCGATGATTGGGGCGGGCTTTCGGTTTGAAGATGACGACCTAAAACATCTGATTGGTGCTTTATAAGCATAACATTCACCATTGTTTTTCCCGCGGCTTTTTTATTGACACGCCCCTAAGCACAGGGCATTTTATGCCCATGATTATGCCTGTTTATCCCCTAAAGGGAAAAGTAATTACCATCGATGGCCCCACGGCCTCCGGCAAGGGCACATTGGCTAAACGGTTGGCCAAACGTTATCGCGCGAAGTATTTGGATACGGGCAGTATTTATCGCGCCCTCACATGGTACACCATGGAGCTAGGCAAAAACCCCACAAACGAGGCTGACGCTGTAGCCGCAGCGGCCGAAATGCCCTTCGATTTTTGTGAGGTGGGCGATACATTTGCGCCGTTTATTGATGGGAAAAACGTTAAGGATAAGCTCCATACCCCGGAGGTGGATAGCATGGTGGGTTGGGTCGCCCCTTTGCCCAGTGTGCGGCAAGCTTTGCTGGAGCTGCAGAAGCATTTTGTAGCCACGTGGGCGCCCGAATTTGGCGTCATTCTGGATGGCCGCGATACGGGGGCGCGCATTGCCCCGCAGGCAGAGGTTAAGTTTTTTATGCAGGCCGACCCCATGGTGCGGGCGCACCGGCGGGCGCAGGAATATATTGCGCGGGGTATTCCGACCGATGTTTATGAAGTGCTGGCAAAATTGCAAGAGCGCGATGCCAACGATGCCGAAAACATTATTTGCTGTGCCGATGCGGTGGTGTTAGATGCCACCAGTCAGAGTGCAGATCAGGTAGAAGAAAAAGCCATGCGGATTATTACCAAGCGGTTAGGCATTGTTTAAAGTTGTTTGCAAATGCTACCTTGTGCTGGCTGCCTAGCGCATTATGCAAACAACTTTAGCGCACCGCTGCAAAGGGGCGGCTTGACACATCTGTGCAAAAAGGCTATGAACAGGCACTCGGGTTGCAAGCCGCCAACCAGAGGGCATTGTGCAAAACCGCGGTACTGATCGAAACAAAGCATGACGGATCAATCAACACATTCAGAACAGCCAACAAATACGGATCTGTTCGACATTAATTTTGAAAATCAATTGGATAAAACATTCGCCGATGGCATGATGGCGCGCGGCACTGTGGTTAAGGGCTTGGTGACGGCCATAGAAGGCGACATGGTTCACATTGATATTGGTATGAAAGCCGAGGGCCGAGTGCCCCTCCGAGAATTTTTCGCGTTCGGCAAAGACTCCACCGACCTGAAAGCAGGCGACGAAGTGGACGTGTTTGTTGAAAACTTGGACAACAAAAATGGCGAAGCCCAGCTTTCCCGCGAAAAAGCCCAGCGGGAAGAAGTGCTGGATAGTCTGGAAGTGGCCCACAAGGCAGAGGAAAGTGTAACCGGTATCATCTTTGGTAAGGTTAAAGGTGGTTTTATGGTGGATGTGCAGGGTATTTTGGGCTTTATGCCCGGTTCCCAGTTGGATGCCCGCCCAGTGCTGGATCCCATGCCCTACATGCATAACGAGCAAGAGCTGAAAATTGTTAAAATCGACCGCGAGAAAAACAACGTTATTGTTTCCCGCCGCGCCGTGCAGGACGAGCAAAATGCCGGCGACCGTGCCGAAGTGCTCAATAACATTGAAGAAGGCCAAAAATTACAGGGTATGGTTAAAAACATTACCGAATATGGTGCCTTTATCGATTTGGGCGGCATAGATGGCCTGCTACACATTACCGATATGGCTTGGCAGCGCGTACAGCACCCCTCTGAGCTGATAAAAGTTGGCGATACGCTGGAAGTGATGGTCACGCGTTACGATCAGGAAACCGGCCGGGTTTCGCTGGGTATGAAGCAACTGCAGGACGATCCATGGGTGAATGTGGATCAAAGCTTTCCGCTGGAATCCAGAATCAATGGTAAAATCACGAACATTACCGATTACGGTGCCTTTGTGGAACTCGCTCCGGGTATAGAAGGGCTCATCCACGTTTCTGAAATGTCGTGGACGCGTAAGAATATTCACCCCAACAAAATGGTGAGCGAAGGCGAAGAAGTTGAAGTGATGGTGCTGGAAATAGACCGGAACAAGCGGCGTATTTCTCTGGGCCTGAAGCAATGCCGCGAAAATCCATGGCAGCACTTCGCGAAAGAGCGTAAGGTGGGCGATGTGGTGGAAGGTACCGTCCGTAGCCTGACTGACTTTGGTGTGTTTGTTGCCCTAACCGAGGATATTGACGGGTTGGTCCACGTTTCTGACTTGTCATGGGAGCAATCCCCCGAGGATGCCTTGGCCGAAGTGCGCAAAGGCGATACCCTGAAAGCAGTCATTCTGGCGATGGATCCCGAAAAAGAGCGGATTGCTCTGGGCATCAAGCAATTGTCCGACGATCCCTTTGCCCACATTACCGAGACCTACAAAAAAGGCCAGCGCGTGGATGTGACCATTACCGATATTCAGGCCGATGGCCTGACGGTGCAGCTGAATGGCTTTGAGGCCTTCATCCGTACCCGCGATTTGGGCGTGGATAAAGCCGAGCAGGATCCGTTCCGTTACAAGGAAGGCAGCACAATTGAAGCTAAACTGACCAACATCAGTAAGGCGGATCGACGCATTAACCTGTCGGTAAAAGCCCTGCAACTAGATGAGGAAAAAGCCGCCGTGGCCGAATATGCCGAGGCGGACGACGATGCCGAATCTCCATTAGCTGCAGCGTTGAAAGAAGCCGGTGTCGCCAAGGAATAGGGCATAACTTAACATCAAAGAAAAGCCCTTGCCTAGCAGGGGCTTTTTCATGTTTCCCCATTGCCCCAGCCCCCATAATCCCGTACAACACATATATGCCTGCTTCTGCTGATTTTACCCCGGCCTTTCCCTATCAACCTGCGGGCGATCAGCCGCAAGCCATTGCCGATTTAACCACTTGGCTGCAAAATAATCAGCAGGATAATGTGCTGCTGGGGGTCACCGGTAGTGGCAAAACCTTTACCATGGCCAATGTTATTGCCAACTGCCAGCGACCCGCGTTGGTTTTAGCACATAACAAAACCCTCGCCGCCCAACTATACGATGAATTTAAAGCCTTTTTTCCCAAAAATGCGGTTGAATATTTTGTGTCCTACTACGATTACTACCAGCCAGAAGCCTATGTGGCTCGCAGCGATACCTACATAGAAAAAACCGCGCAGGTGAATGAACAGATAGACCGCCTGCGCCATGCCGCCACCCGATCTCTGTTAGAGCGGCGGGATGTGATTGTGATTGCGTCCGTTTCCTGCATTTATGGCATTGGAGATCCGCAGGATTATGCCCAGATGACCATCCCGCTGGTGGTGGGGGATACCGTCGAGCGTGATGCCCTGACCCGCCAGCTGATTAACCTGCAATATACCCGGAATGATTTGGGGTTCGAGCGCGGGTGCTTTCGGGTTAAGGGCGATGTGTTGGATATTTTCCCCAGCCACTTTGAG
Organism: uncultured Pseudomonadales bacterium; assembly: GCA_964506925.1. Lineage (GTDB taxonomy): Bacteria > Pseudomonadota > Alphaproteobacteria > UBA2136 > JAPPOO01 > CAZDNZ01. Next base: position 4,245 of record CAZDNZ010000092.1, read on the forward strand.
GATGCCGCATGGCGCATTGCCTTTTTTGATGATGAAATTGAGCGTATTACCCAGTTTGATCCCCTTACAGGCGCAACCCAGCAGGATGAAGAGCAGGTGACGGTTTACCCCAACAGCCACTATGTTATTCCCAAGCCAGCCCTTACCACAGCCATCGAGCAGATTAAGATTGAGCTAAAAGATCGCCTCGCCGAGCTGGATGCTGCCGGCAAACTGCTGGAAAGCCAACGTCTGAACGAGCGGGTGACATTTGACCTAGAAATGATGGTCACCATGGGGTATTGCAACGGTATTGAGAACTATAGCCGTCATTTAACGGGGCGTCAGCCCGGCGAAGCGCCGCCCACGTTGTTTGATTATTTGCCGCAGGATGCCTTGATTTTTGTGGATGAAAGCCATGTCACAGTGCCGCAGATTGGCGGCATGTATAAAGGCGACCGCGCCCGGAAGGAAACCCTTGTGCAAT
>CAZDNZ010000093.1:0-4645 GCA_964506925.1 uncultured Pseudomonadales bacterium
CGACGCTCCTGGGGCTCGACGATGCCGCGCCGGAGGTGGCCGAGGCGGAGCGCGTCTGCACCACCCGGGTGCGCCGCGGCGGCGAGACGACGCTGGCGGAGATCCCCTGCCCCGACTGACCCGGGGCGCGCTTGTGCCCATCGCCAGGGCGCGCCATGGTCCATCTCGGCGGAGGTGCACCATGGCGGATGTGATCAACTGGGGCGTGCTCGGCGCGGCACGTTTCGCGCTCACCACCATGGCGCCCGCGATCCATGCCGCGCGCGACGCGCGTCTCGCCGCGCTGGCCACCGCCTCGCCCGACAAGGCCGACGCGGCCCGCGCCTTCGCCCCGGACATCCGGGTGCATGACAGCTACGACGCGCTGCTGGCGGACCCTGCGATCGACGCGGTCTACATCCCGCTGCCCAACCACCTGCACACGTCCTGGTCGCTGAGGGCGCTCGCGGCCGGCAAGGCGGTGCTCTGCGAGAAGCCCGTGGGCATGGACGTGGCCGAGATCGACGCGCTGATCGCCGCGCGCGACGCCGCGGGTCTCGCGGCCGCCGAGGCCTTCATGATCCCGCATCACCCGCAATGGCCGCGGGTGCGCGCGCTCGTGGCCGACGGCGCGCTGGGCGAGATCGTCCATGTCGGCGCGACCTTCTCCTTCGACAACCGGGACGACGTGCAGAACATCCGCAACCGCCGCGAGACCGGCGGCGGCGGGCTGCGCGACATCGGCGTCTACACCATCGGCGGGCCGCGCTACGCGCTCGGGCACGAGCCCGCGGGGTGGGTCGCGCGCATCGTCTGGGAGGACGGCATCGACACCCATGTCGAGGCACAGGCCGATCTGGGCCCCGCGCGGCTGACCATGCGCACCAGCATCCGCGCCGCGCCCTGGCAGGAAGTGGTGATCCACGGCACGACGGGCGTCCTGCGCATGACCGCGCCGTTCAACCCCGACGTCTTCGCCGCGCCCCGGCTGGAGCTGCGCCGCTCGGGCCGCGAGACGCTGGTGGAGTCCTTCGCCGGCGCGCTGCAATACGTCCTGCAGGTCGAGGCCTTCGGCGAGACGATGCGCACGGGCGCGCCCTACACCGTGCCGCTGGAGTTCAGCCGCGGCACACAAGCGGCGATCGACGCGATCCTCGCCGCTGGCTGACGCGCCCGGAGCCGTGCCGTGCATCGGTCGGCGTTCCCTGCGGCAGGGCGACGCGGGGAGCCGCGGCGTCGGCGGGCCGCGGCGCGGCGAGGTGGCGGCGGAGCGGCGTGCTTTATGGAGGCAAGGTCATTGCGACGCGGGAGCGGCGCGCTGGCGGCGACGTATCGCCGGGCCGAGGGGGCGGCCCGGCGATGGCGCGGCGGCCCGTCGGCCTTGATTCCGCGCCGGGATGCATCGGCCTGGTGCAGTGGCGGCACACAAGCACGCACCCTCGATCAGTTCGGCATAGGGCTCAAAAAGTGGCGCGGTCCGCGATTAACAGAGCCTCATTCTCAGAAAAGATGAAGTCTGCCGAGTATTCTGCATGTCCATTCGGCTGACGAAACCACGACTTGATGACAAGAAGCCCCGCGGGAGTGCGATAAACATTGCGAGGGTCAAGATTCTCGTCGAGAAGAGAGTGAATGTTTCCCGTACGCCGACGACGAGGCTCTGCGATGATCTTCATTACTTGTCCCTTCTCAATCAGTTGCGACACTTACGGCGAATGAGAGCACGAAGGTTCCGTACGCTGCGACGATCACCGGGACTACATGACGCATAAATTTGTCCAATCGAAGTCAGAAACTTCAGATGCTTTCCATAGTGAACTTCATATACAGAAACGCCTTCCTGAGAAAAAATACCGCTGATTTCACGGATGTGCTTGTTCATATCAATTACTCCATGTGGTGGCCTTGAGACCGGAGAACAACGCGGCAAGCCAGAGACGGCCCGACGGGCCGACGGGCCGACCGGCCGACGGGCCGACGGGCCGCTGGATGGGGGGCTCAGCGGCCCGTGCTCGGCGCCGCATTTCGGATATACGGATCTCCGGCCAAATTGCAAGGGAAGTGGTCTAATTTTTTTCCAGCTGCGCCGCCGCGCCGTTAAAGCAGATGGAGCGGGATAAAAAGGGCATCACCGAGAAATCTAAGCTGTTGTTTTACCACATATTTTTCTCCTGAAGTTTTTTTGATCACGATATTTCATGCACAAGAATCAAAGAGGGATCCCAGATAAAGATCCAGAAGTTCAGAAGTTCAGAAGTTCAAGGAAAAATGCATAAAGGAGATGCAAGCACTTGAAGCCTCAGAACGGGAGCGGCCGTATGTTTTCGGATAAGTAAGATGACGCCTGCGGCGGTGCAAAGGGCGTGTGCTACCCCTTTGGGTAGACGAGGCTCCGGGCCAACGGAGCCTAAAGAAGTGCACGGAACTCCCGCCATTCCCCCTTGCTCATGCCGGAGGTCTCCTGCGTCACCTGCTCACCCTTGAGCATCCGGCGGATGCAATCAAGCCCCTTGGCCGAGAGGGTCGCGCCGCCGAGGCGATAGTCCTCGAAGGCGGCGTAGGCGGCCGGGACCCAGTCGGCGACGACGCGGGCGATGGCCTCGGCGTAGACGCGGATCTCGTATTGGGCATGGGCGTCGGCGCGCAGGCGCAGGAAATGGAAGAGGTTGTGCAGGTCCGTCTTCCAGTACCATTGGGTGTAGATGTTGGCGGGCAGGTTCATGCGGGCGAGTTCGCGGGCGAGGCCCTGCTGGCCGTCCTGTGACAGCATCGCCTCGTAATGGTCATAGGCGCGGGCGGCGTCGGATTTCAGCATGTCGAGGACGCGCTCGGCCTCCGCGCCCTGCAATGTCTCGCCGCGGCCCTGGTTGTTGACCGTGGATTGCGCGGCGAGCGCGTCGGGCGCGGGGATGTAGAATTCGCGGTCGAGGATCGAATAGCGGGCGGAGTATTCGTTGACGTTGGCGGTGCGGTGCCTGATCCACTGCCGGGCGACAAAAACCGGAAGCTTGACGTGGAATTTCACCTCGCACATCTCGAATGGCGTCGAGTGCCAGTGCCGCATCAGATAGCGGATCAGCCCCTCGTCATTGGAAACGGATTTGGTGCCGCGGCCATAGGAGACGCGGGCGGCCTGGCAGATCGCGGCATCGTCGCCCATGTAATCGATGACCCGGATCAGCCCGTGATCCAGCACCGGATGGGCGGTGTAGAGCCGCGCCTCCATCCCCGGGGCGGTGGTGCGCAGGGTCTGGGTGGTCTGGCCGCGCTGGGCCGCGATCTCGGCCTGTTGGTCGGGGGACAGCGTCATCGGGCGCTCCTGTCAGGTGGGGAGTGAGTCGTGCTTACCATATCTATGCCGAAGCTGGCACAGAACGTCTATATGCTGCGATGCCGCCCGACATCGAGGCGCGGCATGCGGGCAACGCTCGGGTTGCGCAATCGCGCGCTGTCCTGAAAGAAATTGACTTTGCCGTGATTTTTCCGGACGCTCGCTGCAAAAGCCAACAACACTTGATCGAGCAGGTCCATGACGCATAAATTCGTTTTGCTGGCAGCGATGCTGTCCGTGACCGCCTGTATGGGCGGCGGGGACGGGTCGAACCCGGTCAACAATCCCGGCGGCGGGACCGAAGAGCCCGATGATCCGCTTGGCGGTATCACGACGGTTGACACGATTCCGCCCGGTACCCCCAAGCCCAGCCCGGCCACCGCGATCATCCGCTCAGAGCCGCAAGGCGGGGACGGCACCGGCTTTGCCACCGGATTTTCCTATGACGGGGCGAAGGATGAGTTCACCGTCGACAACCTGGCCTTTGACGGGGAAAACACCTACACGCGCGATCCGTTGGTCGGCACGCTTTCGACCGGGGCGACGGTCTATGCGCTGTACGAGGCCGACATTACGGTTGACGACCCGCTGAACGGCGCGCCCGTCGATCAGTTCAACTATCGTGCGCTGTATGGCCAGTCCAAGAACAAGCTGGCAGATGGCCGACCGACCACGGAATTCGCGATCGTGCGCACCGGATCCTACATTCCGTATGGTTTTGGCGGATTCATCTATCAGCGCAATGGCAATGTCGTGTTGCCGGATACGGGGTTTGCGAAATTCACCGGCGATTACGCGGGGCTGCGCGATTTCGCGGGCCGGGGCGGTCTGGAATATGCCACCGGCGACATGGAGATCCTGATCGATTTCGAGGATTTCAACACCGGATCGGGCGTTGCAGGCACGGTAAAGAACCGCGCGATCTTTGCCCAGGACGGCACCGATCTGACCGCGGATTACATCACCGCGCTGAATGCGGAATATGGTGGCGTCTATGCCGGCCTGCCGGTGCTGCGCTTCGTGATTTCGGACGGGGTGGCCAATGCCAATGGCGAAATCATCGGCAATGTGACCAGCAGCATCCAGCCCGCGTCCGGCGCCCTTGAGCAATACGAGGCGGGCACCTATTACGCCGTGGTGTCGGGCGATCCCGCGAACGAGATCGTGGGCGTGCTGACGGTGGAATCCGATCTGCCCAATGTCGACGGGGTGACAGCGCGGGAAACGGGTGGCTTCATCCTGCATCGCCCGATCCCCTGATCCATGGCGCTGCCCCTGGTTTTACGCCGGATCGTTGGCGGCCTGGTCCTGGCCGCCAGCCTGGCTGCCGGCGTC
>CAZDNZ010000094.1:0-4580 GCA_964506925.1 uncultured Pseudomonadales bacterium
AATATGTCTGTCTTTCATTGGTTTATATCCATCTCTATTTCTATAAACTGTTTTTCATTTAGTCTAATCAATGGATAACTCGTTTTTGCACGAAGCTTATCCTGCAAGCCGGGTGGCCAGGTATCCGCATGCACAAGAAGGCTATAGGGCAAAATCCCTAAACCTGGGCATACTTCACCAGACTCAAGAATATAATGCTGCATGAGCACCATTGCGCCCGAGGACTCACCAGAGATAACCTTTTTACTTTTTAAAAGTCGTATAGATTCGTCACAAAAACATGGTTGCAGAGCATGAGGCTTACCACCATCCAAGTAAATAACATCATGCGAGGCCAGTTGCTCGGTAAACTTTGAAATGGACGCAAGCTCAATCTCAATTTCTGGGTTTATGGCCCATAAACCTTGGCTAAACTTCTCCATCTTTTCCTCTTGTTTATGAGGAGAGGCAAAGAAACAGGCTAAACAACGCGAATTGTGGTTTGCGCAATGCTGAGCAAATCTTGTGAAAAAGCTGCTTTGATTTTCGCTTTCCTTGCTTAATAAATACCCACCATGCAGCATGAAGTTTGTCATTTTAAAATCTCCAACCTTTCCTCAAACAAGTGACGGAAATGCTTGAGGGTGCCCTGTACCGGCCACATGGCGCCATCGGCAAAGGCGCAGATGGTGCGGCCTTCAATGCGTTTGGTGATGCTATACAGTTTATCCAGATCCTCTAGCGTGCCTTCACCCCGAGCAAGCTGGCTCATCAGGCTATACACCCACCCTACACCTTCCCGGCAGGGGGTGCACTGGCCACAACTTTCATGATCGTAAAACTTACTGATGCGCGTCATCACGCGCAATAAATCGACATCTTTGTTCATCACCACCACGGCGGCCGTACCCAGACCCGTACCATGTTCGCGCAGGCCATCAAAGTCCATCAGAACATCATCGCATACATCGGCTGGTAGCAAGGGAGTTGAAGAACCACCGGGGATCACTGCCTGCAGATTCTCCCAGCCGCCTATCACGCCGCCGGCATAATCGTCTATCAGCGTTTTGAGGGGAATACTCATTGGGGCTTCCACATTGCATGGCTTATTGACACTACCACTAATGCTGAAAATTTTCGTACCAGAGTTATTTTCCCGCCCCCAACGCGTCCACCATTCCAGCTTGTTTTTGAGAATAGGCGGAACTTGGGCAATGGTTTCTACATTATTAATCGTGGTAGGGCAGCCGTATAAACCATACATGGCTGGAAATGGTGGTTTTAACCGAGGCTGCCCCTTTTTGCCCTCCAAACTTTCCAATAAGGCCGTTTCCTCGCCACAAATATAGGCGCCGGCACCGAGGTGAATATACAAATCCACATCCACGCCCGTTCCCTGAATATCTTTGCCTAAGAAGCCAGCCGCGTAAGCCTCCTGCACGGCTTGCTGCAACCGACTGGATTCATCGTAGTACTCGCCACGGACATAAATATAGCCTACCTTTGCACCCAGCGTATAACAGCCAACCACCATACCCTCAATGAGGGTGTGAGGGTCGTAACGCAGAATATCCCGATCCTTACAGGTACCCGGCTCGCCTTCATCTGCATTGCACACAAAATAATGGGGTTTGCCGCTGGTGGCAGGGTCGGGCATAAAACTCCATTTTAAGCCAGTTGGAAAACCAGCCCCACCACGTCCCCGCAGGCTGGAGGCTTTTAGTTTATCGATATGCTCTTTCGGCTCTGTCTGCAGCAGCTTTTTCAAACCCTTATAGCCACCACGCTTTTTATAGCCTTGCAGCGACCAATCTCCTGCCCCATCCAGATTGGGGAAGCATTTGTCTGCCGGTTTGAGTGTGTGCTCTTTTGTCATACAGCTATTTTATCAATTTCCTGCGCCATCTGGCGGTCTTTTTCGGTAACGGTATTGCCGGCATCGTGGGTGGTGAGGGTAATCTTCAGCTTGCCATAACCAACCAGCATATCAGCATGATGATCCATTTTTTCAAAAAGCAGCGCCATTTTGCTGGCCATGGCCCAAGCCTCGATGAAGTTGGCAAAGGTCCATTCCCTTACAAGTGTATTCTCCATCTCCTGCCACATAATTATACCCTTTCCTTATATTCACCTTTATCTACTGGGTCAGCTGCTGCCGACGGTGTATCTGCATAATCCAGCGGATCCCCGCCTGCTGCTAGATGGTCTAGAATAACTTTTGTTTTTTCAGCATCCAGCTTGGTAAAATAATGCGTACCCACCTGCATCATAGGGGCAGCCACGCAGGCGCCTAGGCACTCCACCTCTGTGACGGTGAACGTACCTTCCTCTGCTGTACTGGCCATATCCTTGGCTGCTTGCAGGATGGCATCACTGCCCCGAATCAGGCAACTACAGTTCGTACATACTTGAACATGAAATTTGCCAATCGGCTCCAGATTATACATTGTATAAAAAGTTGCTACTTCATAAACCCGGATGTAGGGCTGCTCGACCGTCTCCGCCACCAGCTGCATGGCATCCACCGGCAGCCAGCCGCCACATTTGTGCTGCGCCAGCCATAACAGGGGAATAATGGCACTGCGCTTGCCATCTGCGTTATTTGGATAACAAGCCAGAATACGCTTAATGCGGGCTTTTTCATCCTTATCCCACTTTAAGTCCAGCCCCACTGGTTTAGGTGCCAAATCGGTGGACTGCTGGGCATTCATGGGGGTGATGGCAACTGTTGTCATAATCTTTAAAATTCTTTTTTGAAGTAGTAGCGCTTATTACCGCTACCAGCAAATTCATCTAACTGGGCAAAACACGTATATCCGAGCTTTATATAAAATTCTGGTGCTTGAAAACTCAAGGTTGTTAAATACATACCCACACATTTTCTGTTCTGTGCCTCTTCCTCCACCACACGCATGAGGTGACGCCCCACGCCGCTGCCGCGCGCCAAAGGCGCAACAACCAAATCTGTGACACCACACCAACCACCGAAGAATTTACCATGCACTAAACCGGTACGCTGGCCATTTTCATCAGTACACTCAAAACAAAAGGTCTCGGGCTTTTCGGTGAAGCCTTTCGCCTGATTCCAATCCGTAAAGATCTGATCCGCCCAGTTTTTGCGATCGTCTGTTAAAGGTACCGCCTCTATTTGCATTATCGGTCAATCTCCCCAAATACAATATCCTGCGTCCCGATGATGGTCGTCACATCTGCCAGCATATGGCCGCGCGCCATAAAATCCAGCCCCTGCAGGTGGGCATAACCCGGGGCACGAATCTTGGCCCGGTAGGGCATAGATCCACCATCCGACACCAGATAAACGCCCATTTCCCCCTTCGGGGCTTCAATGGGGGCGTAAACCTCCCCCTCAGGCGTGTGGAAACCTTCCGTATAAAGCTTAAAGTGGTGAATAAGCGCTTCCATGCTGGTTTTCATATCATCCCGCGTGGGGGGGGATACCTTAAAGTTTTGCACCTTAACGGGCTGGCCTTGTAAATCGCCATCCAGCCGCGTGAGGCATTGTTCAATTAAATGAATACTCTGGCGCATTTCTTCGACACGCACCATATAGCGGTCGTACGTATCTCCATTTTTGCCTACTGGCACCTGAAAATCCAGCTTATCGTAACATTCGTAGGGTTGGCTTTTGCGAATATCCCACGGAATACCGCTCCCCCGCAACATTGGGCCACTAAACCCCCAATCCTGCGCTTCAGTTGGGGTAACTACGCCAATGCCCACCGTCCGCTGTTTCCAGATGCGGTTATCATCCAGCAGGTTAACCATTTGCGGCAGGGCATCTTTCTTAAAATTTTTCAGCCAGTCCGCAATTTTTGTGGTAAGGCCATCCGGTAAATCCCGATTAACCCCACCGGGACGGAAATAATTGGCATGCATGCGTGCGCCAGAAACTTCCTCATAAAAATCAAAGGTATACTCACGTTCCTTGAAAGCATAGAGCATCACCGCCATCGCCCCAATATCCAGCGCATGGGTGCCCAGCCACAGCAAATGGTTACCCAGCCGCGTGAGCTCGGAATACAGCACCCGAATATACTGGGCGCGGGCGGGCATTTCTAGTTGCAATAGTTTTTCAATAGCTAGGCACCAGGCGTGCTCTTGGCACATCATACTGACGTAATCCAAACGGTCAAAATATGGTAGCCCCTGCATGTAGGTTTTGTGTTCCAGTAATTTTTCGGTGCCCCTGTGCAACAAGCCAATGTGCGGATCGGCACGAGTGACCACCTCGCCATCCATTTCCAGCACCAGCCGCAAAACCCCATGGGCGGATGGGTGCTGCGGGCCAAAATTTAGGGTGAACGGCTGACCATCCCCCACTTCGGGGGGACGTTGTGGCGGTTGAGCTGATACTTCTAATGTCATGCCTTACCATCCTTAAACTCATCCGCATCGAACGTATCTGTGCGGGGTTGATATTCCTCGGCCAAATAGGCATTCCCAGTCATACCACGCCAAGGAGATTCGGCATCCAGCACCCGGGTCTCTTGAGGTAAATCAACTGGCTTATAGGCCACACGCTGCTCGGCTTCATCGTAGTAAACCTCAACTTCACCATGCAGGGGAAAATCCTTACGCAA
>CAZDNZ010000095.1:0-4478 GCA_964506925.1 uncultured Pseudomonadales bacterium
ATCGGCTGATTACTGCTTTACGTGCCCTAGGGCCAACCCGCATACTGGCTTTTTTCATTGGGTTATCGGCCATGATGGCTATTTTGGGGGTGGTCGCCAACCAGCTAACCGCACCCGGCATGACCCTGCTGTATGGTGGCATGGCGCCAGACGAGGCATCATCTATGGTGCAATGGTTGGATAGCCAAGGCATTAAGTACGAAACCCGCGAAGGCGGCAGCATTTATGTGCCCGCAGATCGGGTGGGTGCGCTCCGCCTGCAAGCTGCCGGGCAGGGTCTGGTTGGGGCTTCCACCACCGGTTACGAGATTTTTGATGCATCCAGCGGCTTTGGTACCACCAGTTTTGTCCAGAATATAAATGCTCGCCGCGCGCTGGAGGGAGAGCTGGCACGCACCATCAGTACCCTGCCATTGGTACAGGGGGCGCGGGTGCATTTGGTCATGCCGGAACGTCGGCTGTTTGATGAAGACGCCCAAAATCCTTCGGCCGCTGTTGCCCTGACTGTGGGCAGCCGTATTCTAAGTGAGCAAAATACCGTCAGCATTGCGCGGCTGGTGGCGGCAGCTGTACCCAACCTGACAACCGATAATATTACCATTATTAATCAATCGGGCCAGATGTTGTTTGATGGCAAAACGGCAGCAGACAAAGGCACTTTTGCTGGCAGTGGCATGCAGCGCATGGTTGAAAAAGAACTGGAAACCAGCGTACTGCGGATTGTTGAGCGCATTGTTGGTGCTGGCAACGCGGCTGTGGAAATACACGCCAAACTGAATACGCAGCAAGTGGAGCAGCAGGAAGAGCTGTACGATCCGCGCCAGCAGGTTGCCCGCTCGGAACAGATTATTGAAGAAACCCAACAAAGCCAGAGCTCGGCACCATCCGATATTGTGGGGCTGGCCGGGAATGTGCCCGAAGGCAATGCAGATGGGCTGAACAACACCAGCCAAGACCAACAAAACCGCTCGGAACAGACGATTAACTACGAAATTTCCAAGACTGTCCGGAATATTGTGCAGCAAGCGGGGTCGGTGGAAAAACTCTCGGTCGCGGTGCTTTTGGCTCGGCAAAAAGGTGCCAATGGCAGTGAAGAAAACCCAGATCCTGCGATTATTCGTAATATTGAAGATTTAGTTAAAACAGCCGTCGGCTTTAATGCAGAGCGTGGCGATGTCGTCAAGGTGGTAAACATGCCTTTTGCGGAAAATGCAGAGGATATTTCAGCACCAGAGCCCCCCCTGTTTACCAAGCAGGATATTATGCAGCTGGTGCAATACGCCGCCCTCTTACTTGGATTGCTGTTTATGGCGCTGTTTGTGGTAAAGCCTGCCCTTACAGCATTAAAAGAAGCCATGGATACTGCTGCGCCACCACCGCCACCCTCGCCCATGGCTGATATGAATAATTTGGCCGCCAACCCCGAACCCGCTGCGGCAGATCAATCAACCGTAAAGTTAGAACGGGTGAGTGGTCGGGTTAAGGAGTCGGTCGTGAAAGAAGTGAACGACGTGGTGGATCAGCATCCAGAAGAAAGCCTGTCTGTGGTGCGTGGCTGGATGGCTGAAGATCCTTCACGCCAAGAAATGCCGGGTTAAACAATGGCTGTTAGCAAAAAAATCAAGAATGAGGGGCCGCGTAAAGCTGCTATTTTGTTCCTCGCGGTCGGTGAGGAACGGGCTGCCAACTTGTTTTCCCATATGGATGATTATGAAATACGCGATATTTCCCGCGAGATGGCATCTTTGCAAAAAGTGAGTGGCGAAGAAATGGAGGAAGTTCTTGCCCAATTCACTGAATCGGTTGGGGCTGGCAGTGGTTTAGTCGGCGGCTGGAATACAACCGAGCGTTTTCTGAAAAGTTTCCTGAAGGAAGATCGTGTATCAGAGCTGATGGAAGAAATGCGGGGCCCGGCAGGCCGCACCATGTGGGAGAAGTTGACCAATGTTGATGCCGAAGTTTTAGCGAATTATCTGATGAATGAATATCCGCAAACAGTGGCGGTTATTTTATCCAAAATTAAACCACAACATGCGGCAGAGGTTTTTTCTTACCTGCCGGAGGATATTACGCTGGAAGTCATGCAGCGTATTCTGGTGATGGATCATGTGCCGCGCGAAATTCTCAGCGCTGTGGAGGAATCTTTGCGTTCCGAGTTTATGCGCAACTTGGCACAAAAACAGGGGGGCGACCATTACGAGCTGATGGCAGATATATTCAACAATTTTGATCGGGCCAATGAAACCAAATTTATGGAAATGATTGAAGGCTGGAATGCTGAAGATGCTGAAAAAATACGCGCCCTGATGTTTACCTTTGAAGATATTTCTAAAACTAACGACCGTGGGCTACAGGCTATTCTGAGTAATGTGCCCGAAAAAGAAATATTGGCCCTCGCCTTGAAAGGTGCTTCGGATGAACTTCGCGAACGTATGCTGGGCAATATGTCGGAACGGGCGGCCAAAATCCTGCAAGAAGATATGGAGAATATGGGCCCTGTTAAAATTAAGGATGTTGATCAGGCACAAATGAAAATTGTTACCGTTGCCAAAGAACTGGCCGATAAAGGTGAGATTGTCTTTATCGAGGAAGGTGGCGGCGATGAGTTTATTACATGATAAAGGTTAAATAGAGTTTTATGCCTGCTTCCGATGCACCTGCAAACGCCCGCTTTAACTTCAATGAAGATTTTTTTGACGTCAACATCAAGCAAGGCACAACAGAAGAAGACCTGACAACAGCCCATAACACAGGCTACGAGGAAGGTTTTGCTGCTGGTAAAGCCGCAGGCCAAAAAGAGGCTGAAACCCACATTCTGCCTGCGTTGCAAGCCTACCAACAGGCAGGGGCAGCCTTACAAGACCGTATTGAGGCTTATACCAAGGCACTAACAACCGATGCCCAGAATATCCTGCACATCTTTTTTGCCGAGGTCCTCCGCGATATTGAAACACACGAACTGGAGGAGCTGGTCAAGCAGCAGCTGGCGCAGGCGCTGGCGGCTTTGCCTGCTGCCGATCGCTTTAAGCTTTTGCTGCACCCTGATGCCATTGCCCTCCATGAAAAATTTCAGCAGTCTGAACTAACCTTGGCACACAAGCATTTTACTGTGGTTGCCGAGCCCAGCCTGCAGCCGGCTGATTGCCGCATAGAATGGGGCGATGGTGGGCTGGAACTGAAAATTCATCATATTATTGAAACATTGCGGCAAGCATTAAATGCACGGCGGCAGCCAGCTGAGGCCGCCTCAAATACCACACCACATACCCCCGAAAATACAGAGGATGACACGAATACACCTCCCGACCTTGCAGATGCGGCAACGAATCAGTAACATGGTGCATAAATAATAAAGAAAATAGGTCTATGACAGAATCAACCGATATGCAATTTAAAGACTTGGGTGAAGAGAACACGCAGGCGTCCAATCAAACGACAGGCGAACAGCCTACCGGCGGGGAGTCCGGCCTGGAAGCTGTGTACGATGTACCGGTGCGGGTAAAAGCTGTATTGGGCGAACGGGATATTCACATCAACGAACTGCTAAAACTGGGGCGGGGGGCTCTGGTGGTCTTGGATCGTAAAGTGGGCGATGCCATAGATATTTATGTAAACGACCGCTTGGTTGCGCGCGGCGAGGTTGTTATTCATGAAGATAAACTGGGGGTAACAATGACTGAAATTGTTAAATCCCAACACTAGGAAAGGGCTGCACAGGTGGATATTGCAACGCTCATTGGCCTCATCCTTGGCTTTGCGCTGGTGATTACGGCGATTGCCCTTGGTGGCAATATTATGGCGTTTGTGGATATACCAAGTATCCTCATTGTTGTGCTGGGTACGTTTGCCATCACCACCGTTTCCTTTACATTATCTGAAGTCATAAAAGGGCAGAGCATTATGCTCAAAACCCTGTTTTTTAAAATACCCAGCCCTGCTGAGGAAGCCAAAAAACTGATTGAGCTGGCGCAAAAAGCCCGCGCCAATGGCCTGTTGGCTATTCAGAACGATGTTGAGGTTATCTCCGATCCATTTTTGAAAAATGGTCTTATGATGGCCGTAGATGGCACCACACCAGAAGTGATTGAAAATGCCATGCGTACCGACACCAGCAATATGATGGAACGGCATATTTCGGGCGGTAAAATTCTCAGAAAATCTGCCGAGGTTGCGCCTGCCATGGGGCTGATAGGTACACTTATTGGGCTGGTGCAAATGCTGGGTAACTTAGACGACCCCAGCAAAATTGGGCCGGCCATGGCTGTGGCCTTACTCACCACTATGTACGGGGCCATTCTGGCCAATATGGTGTTTAACCCGCTGGCTGGCAAGCTAGAGCGTAATAGCAACGAAGAAGTGCGCCTGCGCAAAATTTACATGATGGCCGTTATGAGCATTGTGAAGCAGGAAAACCCGCGGCAGCTGGAAATGCTGGTAAACACCATCCTCCCCCCCAGCGAGCGGGTGAGTGTGTTTGA
>CAZDNZ010000096.1:0-4478 GCA_964506925.1 uncultured Pseudomonadales bacterium
TTCCCCACTGCTGCCTCCCGTAGGAGTCTGGACCGTGTCTCAGTTCCAGTGTGGCGGATCATCCTCTCAAACCCGCTACTGATCGTTGCCTTGGTAGGCTTTTACCCCACCAACTAGCTAATCAGGCATGGACTCATCTCAGGGCACCGGAGTTTTCCCAATGCGGCGTATGCGGTATTAGCTTCTGTTTCCAGAAGTTATCCCCCACCCCGAGGCAGATTTCCATGTTGTACTCACCCGTTCGCCACTCCCGCCATATAATTGTACGGACTTACCTCGATAAAAAACCAAAGTGTTTTATACAATTATATGGCGGGCGTTCGACTTGCATGTGTTAAGCCTGCCGCCAACGATCGCTCTGAGCCAGGATCAAACTCTCATGTTGATGGATAGCGAAGAAAAAAATCTTGCTAAATCGTCAACTGGTCCAATCTGACTATGAAATTTATTCACTAATCGCTACGACACAAGTTAAACTTATTTCTAAGAAATAAACGTAACCTGTACTGATTTGTAGCATTCAAATCGGCCAGTTGGTTACTCATAAGAGTGTCATTGGCGCCATCTGAACCCCACAAATCGTTCTGCTGTCATTTGGTTATAAAAAACCAAACAACCTGTTTACCGATTCAATTGTCAAAGAGCTGCTTGAAACTCAGCGGAAAGGTTTTCTGCTGAGGCGAAGCGGAACATAGCGCCCCCCTTGCCCCTTGTCAACGGCAAAATGCAACAAATAAGTAAAAAATGCAGAAAAGAATTTAGGGGGGCTTGAAAAACACGCATAACAATCTGCAATTCCCCAAAAGAAAGGCCGCCCAAGAGAGGCGGCCAAGAAAAAAAGTTACAGGTGCCAGCCTTTTTTCCAGGCTGTTCTCACTGCCACGATGAGCAAAAAGATCACCACAGCAAAGCCAATAAATATCAGAATTTCCATGTTCAGCATCCTCTGTACAATGTTAGATAAGACCGTATACCACAATCCAACCCAAAAACCACATACCCTATGCGTAGCGGCAGCATATATATTTCGCTACCATGACAATTATGGCAGAACAGAAGCCATGCAGAGGGGGATGAGCCTCTTTTTTTATCTGGTTTGCCTGGTGGGCACAGCAGCTGCATGGGCCACGGATGAGCTGCCCCCCGTACATATAGAACAAGAAATTACCCTCCAAGCGGGCGAGGCCCTCACACAAGCCCTGCAACGGGCGGGAGTTGGTGGCAAACAAGCCTTCGCTATTGCTCACCCATTACAAAAGAAGGTAGCGTTAAACTTGCTGCGGCCGGGCGATAGTATTGCGTTGCACAGTATGCTTAACATCGCCACGGGCACCCCTACCCTGCAAGCCATAAAGTTTATTGCCCCGGGCGACAAAATTGCTGCCGTTCAGATAAAAGATGGCAAACCGCTGATGCAGGTGAAAGACCGCCCCCTCACCACCCATAAGGCCGTTGCTGTAGGGCATATTCATGGTAGTTTGTATCAGGCTGGCCAAAAAGCTGGCTTACCGGCAGCGTTGGTACCGGGGTTTGCCGATTTATTCGCCTACGAGCTTGATTTTACCCGCGATATTCAGGCCGGGGATGTCTTCCGGGTCATTTTTGAGGAAATTCGGGACGAAAACGGAGATTACGTCCGTAGTGGTGAAATTTTAGCCGCAGAGCTGCACAGCCGTGGAAAAAAACGCAGCGCATATCGGTATTTGGTTAATGGCGTCCCAGAATACTACGATGAAGCAGGCCGCCCGAAGAAAAAATTATTACTCCGTACGCCTTTGGAATTTACCCGCATTTCCAGTCATTATAACCCCAACCGCAAGCACCCTGTACTAGGTTATACCCGAGCTCACCGCGGGACCGATTTTGCCGCACCCACCGGCACCCCTATCAAGGCATCGGGCAGTGGTATTATTGAACGTGCCAACCGCTATGGTAGCTTTGGGAATTACGTGCGCATTCGGCACAACAATAAATATAAAACCGCCTACGCCCACCTACACCGCATTGCAAGGGGTATCCGCAATGGTACCCGTGTGAAACAAGGGCAGATTATTGGTTATGTTGGCAGCACTGGCCGCAGCACCGGCCCCCACCTGCATTACGAAGTGCATGTTTACGGTAAACAGGTTAACCCGATGACGGCAAACATTCCGGCGGGCAATCCTCTCAAAGGCCAACAGCAGCGCAAATTCCAAACCGTTGTTGCCAGTATGCAGGATATGTGGGATGAAGCTGACCCGCAGGTGGCCAGCCGTTAATCTATTTTTTTTATATAAGAAACTCATCACCAGATAAAAGAGCTTCCCCCTGATCATCAGGTCGGAACCCGCCTTGTCTTGCTGCTTGCGCAGCCGCTCGGGAGACTTCATATTCCTGTTCCGTTTCTACCATCCCCTTTTCAGCCAAAAACTTAAGAATAGCCCTGCAGTTTGCAAGAGTTAAATCGTCTGCAACAAGGTCTAGAACCTTATTCCGAAGCCAGTGGTTTTCAGCAGCAGCCATAATTTGATCTCTGAAATATTGAACATGAACTTGATATTCTTCAGGTGAAGCTTCATCTATTTCACTGACACGCTCTCTCAGATCACAATAACAAGACCACGATAAAAGTTTATTTAACATAACAGGTTACCCTTTGCTTTTCACCACGGAACATAACACACATTTGTTGTATGCCAAGTAAAATGATGCGCACATCTAGCCTCATATAACAGACTCTGCTATACAAGTAACATGAACTTACTCAAAGACAAAAATATTCTTATTCTTGGCGTCGCCAACGAGCGTTCGCTGGCGTGGGGCATTGCGCAGGAAGCTGCTGCCCAAGGGGCTAACCTAGCGTTTACCTACTTTGATAAAGTAGAAAAACTGGCCACAAGGCTCCCCGAGCTAGCGGCCCAATGTGGCAGTGAACTGGTTTTTCCGTGCAATGTGGCCGACGATAAATCTATTGCCAATGTGATGGATAATCTGGCCACACACTGGGGACGGATAGACGGCATTGTACATGCGATTGCCTTTGCCGATAAGGATGAACTGACAGGCCGTTTTGTGCATACTTCCCGCCATAATTTTAGCGTGGCGTTGGATGCTTCGTGCTACTCCCTAATTGCGGTGACGGCCGCCGCGCATGAATATTTAAGCCCGCATGCCAGTATTATCAGCCTGACGTATCTGGGGGGTGAGCGTGTTGTACCCAATTATAACTTAATGGGTGTGGCGAAGGCCGCATTGGAGTCGTCTATCCGTTATCTGGCGGCCGATTTAGGCTCGGAAGGCATTCGCGTCAATGGCTTATCCGCAGGGCCGGTCAAAACCTTGGCCGCCAGCGGCATTGGTGGCTTTCGCAGTATCCTGAACTATCATGAGCAAACAGCGCCCCTCCGCCGCTTAACCACGCAAGAAGATGTTGGCAAGGCTGGTGTGTATCTCCTTAGCGATTTAGCGCAAGGGGTTACTGGCGAAGTGCACTACGTGGATGGTGGTGCCAATATTCTCGGCCCGACGCCGGTGGCTTCTGTATAAGAAATAATAGACTATAAAGGCTGGCAAATAATACCTGCTTCCGATTTTGCAAACTGTACCCCACCCAAAGTTGCTGTTGGCTGTGCCTGTGCGGAACGCAGCGCTTGCACCAAACGCAGGCGCTTGGAGAGGCGTGGCGCCATGGGCGCGGGTTTAAGCGTGAGAATAACTTTTTCTAAAACCCGCTGGGCAATTTCATCTGGCTGATTAAACACCGCTTCAGAAAGAACCACTGTACCACTGGTTGCACCCGGCCGGCTGAACGCCTGATACACGCTTTCTGTTACATGCACCAACGCATCCTCTACGCGACGCAGGCTGGCAGCAGTATCTGCCAGTGCGTGCTCGGTAAAGCCCATTTGGGTTAATGTTGCAATCCCTTGGCGCACGCGGGGGCGCAGATAATGCTGATCCTGATTTGTTGGATCTTCCAGCCAAGATTGACTTTGCGCCTGAAGATACTCACGCAGTGCTGAACGCTCTATTTCCAGCATCGGGCGGATAATGCGAATATCTTGTACTTTGGTATCTGCTTTAATTGCCGCCAACCCAGTGACACTGCTCCCTCGGCCTAATCGCATCAGTAAATTTTCTATAACATCGTCTCGCGTATGGCCTAAGGCCACGGCAGTGAGGTTATTTTGACGGGTCATTTCAGCAAAAAATGCATAACGTGCAATCCGCGCCGCCTGCTGCATGTTGCCCGCAGCATAACCTTGCCATTCATGGGAAAAAAACGGAACTTGCAAACGTGTAGCTAAGCGGCGCACCCAACAGGCTTCTAGCCGGGCTTCCTCGCGTAAGTCGTGATTAAAGTGCAGCACGCATATGTTTTCAGGGCCTAAAATTTGATGCATAAGCAACAACAATGCAACGGAATCTCCGCCGCCTGACACAGCAATACCATAGCGCCCCCCAAAAGTGGGCTGCAGTTTTTCCATAAAATGGTGAAT
>CAZDNZ010000097.1:0-4416 GCA_964506925.1 uncultured Pseudomonadales bacterium
TGCGTGTTATGCCTGTTATGGCTGTGGCGCGGGGTATGGGGCAGCATACTGCTGCTTTTTTTGTTGGTGGCGGGGGGCTTGGTCTGGTTGGCCTACAAACCATTGCCGCTGGATGATGTGGCGCCTTATGTTGAAAGCTATTTTGCCCAGCGGTTGCCTTTTCGGGTGCAGTTTGAGCGTATTTTCCTAACGTTTGACGAACGGCCGGTGCTCCGGGCAGAGGGGATTCGTATCCGCACCGCCGACAATGATGAACTGGTGGCACGTATGCATACCAGCAGTGTGAGCATTAGCAAGCGGTGGCTGTTGTTGGGGCAGATGCGCCCGGTGGAAATTAAAGCCAGCGGGTTCACCACCAGCATGCAACATACCAATGGCGCCATTTTTCTGGGCGAAGTGCCCCTCTGGCAGCCGCAAGTGGTGCCACAAGCTGCTAAATTTGAACCACTAAACTGGCTAAACTATTGGCGGCAGCATCCGGGCATCTGGCAAAAGCTCAAATCGGTGGAGTTAAATAATCTTAATCTAGCACTGGCGGATTTATCCCGCCAGACAGATTGGGCATTACAAAATGGGCATTTAATGCTGCAACAAAGTGAGGGAGAGGCTGGCGAACAACTTACCCTGACGGGCGATGTGTTGCAATCTGGCGTGAATGGGCCTGTGCCGTTACGCCTCGAAGCGCGGCACATAGCTGGCACGGATGCGGCGGATATTCTGTTGCGCCTAGAAGATATCAATAGCGAGCTGGCACTGGCGTATCTGCCGCGCAAGTATCTCAATTATTTTCAGGCGACCGGTAGCTTGGGCATAAATATGCAGTGGCAGCAGGGCGCAGGCTGGCAGGAGCAAAATCTGGAACTGGATTTACAGGATGTAACCGTCAATGCGCCCGAGCTATACGGGTACCCGGTATCCTTCACCACGGTGACTTTACGGGGGCAGCGTTTTAGCGATGAAGATAAAATAGTGATCGAAGATCTGCAAACCACCGATGCCGATGGTGTGGTCTGGCAGGCAGCGGGCACATTGCAGGGGCTAGAAAATTTGGAAAACAAGCCAAACCTGAACCTTACCCTCCGCACAGATAACGACCTGACCCTCCAGCAGGTTAAGCATTATCTGCCAGAGCAGGATTTAGACAAAATTGCCAAATGGCTGAATGAAAAAGTAAAGTCGGGCACGAGCGATTTTCTGGAAATACGTTTTGCGGGCGATCCGGCCGTGTTTCCACATTGTCGTAAAAATTGCGGCTTGGAAATCGATGGCCGCGTTAAAGCGGCCGAGGTGCGTTTTCTGGAAAATACGGCATATGCCAGCGCAGAAGATGCGGATTTTAATATTCGCAGCGATGTGCTCTCGGTGAACATGCCCCGTGCCAGCTGGGCAGCACATAAAGTGACGGACATCCAGCTGGCATTGAGTGATCTGTTTACCCCACCAGAGGTGGATTTACAGCTGGCCGTTACCGGCAAAGCAACGGGCCCGTTGCTCAACTTACTGACCGAGCTGCAAAAAGTACCAGAGATTGACGAAATCCCCCCCATACAAGGCCAGCAAACTGCGCAGTTTGGTATCAAAATGCCCGTTAAACCTGGCGATATTCCCACGCCGATTGAGGAAATTGAATTTGATGTCACCAGCACCATGCAAGATATGGCCTATACCGTGCCAGAGCTGGCAAACCGCACCTACCGTGCGCCACAGGCACAACTAAGCATATCAGGGCAGCAGTTAACCTTAAAAACCAAGGCCGGCCAACTGGATGCTATGCCGCTGGCCATAGAGTGGACATCTAACTTAACGGCGCCAGACACCAGCCCGGTGTTAAAGGCAACGGGCCGGTATCATTTGGCAGAAATGCCGGCAACAGAAGCATTACAGGCATCAGGCACGCTGCCTTTTACAGCCACGCTGCATTTTAAGGGGAAAGATAGGTTCAAACTAAACCTTAATGCCGATGCTACCGCTGCCACGC
The DNA here is from genome assembly GCA_964506925.1 of uncultured Pseudomonadales bacterium. Lineage (GTDB taxonomy): Bacteria > Pseudomonadota > Alphaproteobacteria > UBA2136 > JAPPOO01 > CAZDNZ01. The sequence goes on from CAZDNZ010000097.1 coordinate 1,979, forward strand.
TGAATATTCCGCAGCTGAATTGGCAAAAACCAGCCCAGCAGGCTTTGCAGATAACAGCAGCTGGCGCGCTGGCCACCACCGGTGCATCCCCCACGTTGGACCTAACCTCGCTGCACTTAACAGGAGCCGCAACAAACGTGCAAGGGCAGGTTTTGCAAGCCCTAACCGCTGCCCCTGCCTTTACTTTTAGCCCATTTCAGTTGGGGGCGCATCAGTTAGATACCTTTAATTTTAACAGTACAGAACTCAAAATACGCGGCGAAACCTTTGATGGCCGCGGGCTTGATTTGCTCAGCTCCAGCGATGTTGTGCCAGAATCTGTGGATATTAAAGTCGCCGCATACCTGCTGCCAGATAATCAAATCAATAACATGGAAGCAACTTTTCAGCAGCAGAATAAGGTGTGGCACACCGGGGCTTTTATGGGCTACATGAATGGTAAAGGCCTGTTTGCCAACATAAAGCCCCATGAAAATGGCAAGCGGGAAATCACCCTCTCGGTGGAAGATACCGGGCTAACGCTGGCCGGGCTGGGGCTGCATCAGGGTTTTGCTGGTGGCCGCCTGACGGGTAAAATGATGCTGGATGAAGCCGCCCTCGGTACGGGGCATATTGTTATTCACAACCTGCGTATGGTGGAAGTACCGCTGATGGCACAGCTGTTGGCCACCCTCTCGCTGGATCCGCTGCTGGATATTCAACAGGGCTTGCTGTTCAAGGAGGTTGATGTCCCGCTGGCCTTTGAAACCGATGGCATTGCCCTGCAACGGGCAGCCTTAAAAGGCCCGTCTATGGATATGTACCTAGATGGTAAATATTCTTACGATAGCCAAGTAAACATAGATGGCCGGCTGATTCCTGCCAATACACTCAACCGGTTTATTAGCGATATTCCCCTGCTTGGCAGCTTACTCACCGGTTCGCAAGAAGGGCTGCTGGTCGCAGATTTTAAGGTGAAAGGTGCGGCGGCCGATCCGGATATATCGGTTAAGCCGCTCTCCCTCATTACGCCGGGGCTGTTGAAAGATATCTGGCGCGGGTTGACGGGGGATAATCAATGAGGCGTTTTCCTCTATTTTTAACCCTGTGCTTGGTTGCCGCCTGCCAGCAGGTACCCGCGCACGATGCGATTGTAACGATTAAAACCCAAGCGGGTAAGGAAATCCAATTTTGGGTGGAGGTTATGGATACGCCCGCCGCCCGACAGCAAGGCTTGCAACACCGTAAACAACTGCCTGCGAATGCCGGCATGCTGTTTGTCTGGCCTGAACCACAACAGGTCGGCATGTGGATGAAAAACACCTATATACCGCTGGATATGCTCTTTATCCGCGCCCATAAAATTGTACATATGGCGACAAACACCACCCCCCACAGCTTGGCGATTATCCATGCTCAGCAGCCAGTGGATGCGGTGCTGGAGGTCAACGCGGGGCAGGTTGCGGAGCGCGGGATTAAGGTCGGGCAAAAAATTGAGGTTATTTATCCAGATTCCTAGGCCGATCTGAGAAATTTTAATGGCTTGCGGAAAAGCGTGGTTTTCCTAAAGCCACCGGACGCAGATTCTACCATGCGGCGGTCTGTGACCATACCGCCGGCCGGAGCCTGTTGTCATCATCATTTCTTTAAGTTAATGCCCCAGTCGGCGTAATAACGATTCAGTTCTTGCATAGAATTTATCTGAACGATTGGTTTTGTATAATCTTCCAGCAAGCGTTGGTATTTCTCACAATTTTTTGGATATTTGAACAAGGTGTGTGTGAGCAGAAAAAAATTCAGCTGCTTGGTCGCCCCCTTTAGGTTACCTTCACGGGTAGCATCATTCGTGATCGAGCGTTTTATGTTATGCCATATAGCCCCAACAAGCGGCGGATTGATCCAGATAACAGCCGTCGATCGCGCAAATCTTTGTGGCATGCAAACACTGTAATTGCCATCGATTACCCAAGAATTTTTTTGAATGACAGCATCATGATCTGCTATAAAGTCTGCGTTTGGTCGGCGCTCCCAATTTGTATTTTCCTTATGTGCCAGCTGATCCAAGTGGCAGGCATCGCAGCCTATTTTGCTAGCCAACCTATCTGCAAGGGTGGATTTACCACTACTGCTTGGCCCGATAATACAAATACGTTTACCGAGATCTTTTAAATTTTTGTGCATAAATCTATCCCCCTTTTAAATAAAGATAATCTATAAAACATTCTGTTTTATTTGTCCCGTTTTTTGTCTCCCCCTGCCATAAAAATTTAATTTATAACCAGTGCCTCTGCAAAATCTTTGAAGCGGGGGATCTGTGGCAGAACCTGCGGGTTGCCAGCGGGCGGATACACAACATACAAGGGCACACCGGGGTGATTAAACTGCGCCAACAATGCCGAGATGGCAGCATCCTGCCGCGTCCAGTCTGCCACCAAATATACTGTATTGGTTTCCGCCAG
>CAZDNZ010000098.1:0-3099 GCA_964506925.1 uncultured Pseudomonadales bacterium
GCGCTATATAAATACATTGAATACAATTTACAAGGGGTAATATGAATATATAGTTGTTTAACTTTGCCAAAGTGTACTGAGCGATTTGACAACTTAACAATGACCCATTGTTAAGTTAAATTAGAATAGAAGCTATAAAAAATTAAAATAGCTAACCATTGGCTGTTTTATTGTCTTCATCCGAGGTTTTTTCCAAATCATCGAACGATTTTTTCACCGCATGCAGGGTGAAAACTTCTAGTTCATCCCCTTCTTGCATATCGTCAAACTTTTCAAGCAGAACACCGCATTCTGTACCGGAGGAGACCTCTTTCACATCATCTTTTTCCCGCCGCAGGGAAGCAATGTTCCCTGTGTAAACAACCTTGCCATCGCGGGTCAGGCGGGCTTTTTCCCCTTTACGGACCACACCTTCAGTTACCAGACAACCCGCCACTTTTTTCTTACCAGCTTTGAAAACAGCAATAACGTTGGCCGTGCCCAATTGCTCTTCCTTAAATTCGGGTGCCAGCATGCCAGCCATAGCATCTTTTAGCTCGTCAATCAGGTTATAAATAACATTGTAATAGCGTACTTCTACATTTTCCGACTCTGCAATCCGTCGTGCTGTGGCATCCGCCCGTACGCCAAAGGCTACAATAATAGCGCTACTTGCCTTGGCCAGCGTCACATCTGTTTCTGTCACCACGCCCACACCGCTGGAAATAACATGAATGGTGACCTCCTTTGTGTCCAGCAACTTCAGGCTGCTGGTGATAGCCTCGGCACTACCTTGTACATCGGCTTTTACAATAATATTCAGCTCACGGGTTTCATCCTCGCCCATATTTTCAAACAGATTATCCAGCGAAACTTTGCGCGCTGCCTGCTGTTTTTCCCGCTGTTTTTGAGCACGCCATGTGGCAACTTCCCGCGCACGTTCGGCATCATCCACCACAACAAAGGTATCTCCCGCCGCAGGCACGCCTTGTAACCCCAAAATTTCTACAGGCATGGCCGGGCCGGCTTCGTCAATATTTTCGCCTTTATCGTTCATCAGAGCCCGCACACGGCCATAAACAGCCCCTGCCACCAGATGCTCGCCAACGCGTAATGTACCGCGCTGCACCACAACTGTTGCCACGGGCCCACGCCCTTTATCCAGCTCAGCCTCGACCACAATACCATCGGCCAACCGCTTGGGATTGGCTTTCAGCTCTAACATATCCGCTTGCAAGAGAATCACTTCTTCCAAATCAGCCAGTCCATCACCATGCAAAGCAGAGACAGGTACAACAGGTGTATCGCCACCAAATTCTTCCAAAGTTAGGCCATGGGATAGCAGCTCATTTTTTACCCGTTGGGGGTTTGCTTCGGGCTTATCCATTTTATTGATGGCCACCACAACAGGAACACCAGCCGCCTTGGCATGTTGAATGGCTTCAATGGTTTGGGGCATCACACCATCATCAGCAGCAACACAAAGCACAACAATATCGGTCACTTGGGCGCCACGTGCGCGCATAGCGGTAAAGGCGGCGTGTCCCGGTGTATCCAAAAAAGTAATCTGCCGACCAGAGGCAGGGCTGGTAACCTGATAAGCCCCAATGTGCTGGGTAATGCCACCAGCTTCGCCGGCGACCACCGTGGTTTTGCGTAAACTATCAAGCAGCGTCGTTTTACCGTGATCAACATGCCCCATAACCGTTACAACCGGCGGGCGTTCAACAAGATCAGCTGGTGCGTCCTGTTCGTCCGCTAAGCCTTGCTCAATGTCCGATTCTGAAACGGTTTGGTATCTGTGGCCAAACTCCTCAACGACCAGCATGGCTGTTTCTTGATCTATGGTTTGGGTTAACGTCGCCATTTCACCCATCAACATCATCCGTTTAACAACATCTGCCCCTTTTTCTGCCATGCGGCTGGCCAGCTCTTGCACCGTGATAAAATCGGGTAGTTCTACATCTCTAATCACTTTATCGGCTGGTGTGGCATCGGTTTTGTCGCCACGTTGACCCGCTTTGCGCCGCCCGGGCATGGAGCGATAACGCTGTTCCAGATCATCCAAATAAGCGTTCCGGCCGCGTTTTTTGCCAAAATCTTTTTCCTGAACTTTGGCCGTTGGTTTGGCACGTTTAAATTGCTCTGCCAATGAAGGGGTATTTTTTTTGTCGTCCTGCGTACTTTTTCGCTGATTTTCCTCGGCCTGCATGCGGGCAATTTCAGCTTCCGCCCGCGCTGCTTCCTCGCGGCGTTTTTGTTCCTCCAAAGCTTCCACTTGTTTGGATTGTAATGCCTCGGCCTGCTTGCGCGCTGCTTCACGTTGCTGCTGATGCTCTTCTGCAGAATTTTTCGCATTTTCTAGGGCTTTGAGCCGGCGAGCGGTTTCACTATCTGCCGCAGGGGCCGCCTGCGTTGCGGTGGGTTCGCTGAAGCGACGTTTGCGGACCTCAATGGCAATACCCCGGTCGGACGCCTTATTGGCGCCGCCACTCGTCCCCAAAGTGCCGCCTAAACTTAGCGTGCCTTTGCTTTTTTTAGGGGTATCATCCTTTTTGTCGGCCATGTAAATTAATTTTCCTTTGTTTGCAGGGCTTCAATTCGCTGCAACGTAGCGGAAAAGTGCGCGTTCGTCAAACCGCATACAGCAATGTTCATCAAACGCAGGCTTGTTTCCAGTTCTTCACGGGAAAAAATGGTATAAAGAGGCACATCCCAGCCATGCAGACGGCTTTGCGTATCTTTGCCGGCATCTGTTGCCAGAACAACGGCGGCGATTTGCCCGCGAGCTTGCCGCAGGGCTGGCAGGCCAGCAATGAGTACGCCTGCTTTCCGAGCTAACGACAAATCTTGCAGTGCGCGCTGCTTGAGGGCGTGACAGACATCTGCATAGAGTGTCTCTGGTACTTTAGCCCCCAGTTTGCGGGCCAGCCCACCCTTTTTGAGGGCTTTTTCCAGTGCTGCTGCAGTTGGCACAACATAAGCCCCGCGGCCGGGGCCTTTGCCAGTAACATCGAACATAATCTGCCCCGTAGGATCTGCCATAAAACGGAGTAAATCCTGCTTGTTATGTGTTTGGCCTGTAGCCACACAGGTGCGTTCCGGGGTTTTTGTCATGTT
>CAZDNZ010000098.1:3199-4304 GCA_964506925.1 uncultured Pseudomonadales bacterium
GTACATTACTCTTTGCCCCGTAAAGCCGATTCCTGTATAACCACAGCATGTCGTCAACACAGGTTCAGGATAATTATTTGGTATTGGCACGAAAATATCGGCCACAGACCTTTGCCGATCTTTATGGTCAGGATGCCTTAGTACAAACCCTATCTAATGCCATAAACAGCGGCCGTATTCATCATGCCTATGTGCTCACAGGTATTCGGGGGACGGGTAAAACCACCTCAGCGCGGATTATTGCCAAAGCCCTCAACTGCGAGAACGGCCCCAGTACCACATGGCCACCAGATGATCCGCAGGCGCAGGCCATTCAGGCCGGGCGGCATGTGGATGTGCTTGAGTTTGATGCTGCCTCCCATCGCGGGGTGGAGGATGTGCAGCAGCTGTTTGAAGGTGTGGCGTATGCCCCTGTCTCCGGCCGATATAAAGTGTATATTATAGACGAGGTGCACATGCTCACCAAGCATGCCTTTAACGCCATTTTGAAAGTGTTAGAGGAACCACCGGCGAATGTTATTTTTATCTTTGCGACAACAGAAGTTAAAAAAGTACCTGTCACCATACTTTCCCGGTGTATGCGGTTTGACCTGCAACGCATTACCGTCAGCACTTTATGTAAACTTTATGCGGATATTCTGACGCAAGAAAACCTTACCATCCAGCCAGCGGCTTTGGAAGCCATTGCCCGCGCGGCAGATGGTTCGGCCCGGGATGGGCTCAGCCTGCTGGATCAGGCCATTGCCCTTTCGGGCGACAAGGAGATTGCGACAGATGTGGTGAATAACATGCTGGGGCTGGGCGATCGTGGCCGCGTGGTGGATTTGATGGCAAATATACTGGCGGGTGATGCCGCCCAAGTGCTTGCGCAAATGGATCAATTTTATGCGCTGGGGCAGGATACCATCATTCTGCTAAACGAGCTAATGACAGCGACCGATACCATGACGCGCCTCAAAATCATTCCCGATTTGCATGATAAACCCCAGATATCCGAGCTGGATCGCACACGACTGCAGCCACTGGCAGCCCAAACACCGCTGGAGAATCTGTCGCGACTTTACCAGCTCCTTTTACAAGCCATGATAGATATCAAGCAAGCGGA
>CAZDNZ010000099.1:0-4215 GCA_964506925.1 uncultured Pseudomonadales bacterium
TTGGCCCGTCCGGGAGGATTCGAACCCCCGACCCCATGCTTAGAAGGCACGTGCTCTATCCTACTGAGCTACGGACGGATATTGGTTTTCGTCCCATTCTTAATGGATACGTTTGCTATATCGCTTTTTACCCGGCGTTTCAAGTGCAGTGGCGTTTTATCACTCTGTTGGTGTGACCAACCAGCGCTGATTATCGCGCTCTATGGTATAGCCTGCTTTGGTGAGTTGTTGATTGATCTGAATAAGATCGCCAAAAAATTCAACGCGATAAACCCCCTCTCCCCGGCTGATGATTTGTGGTTGAACGCGGCTGACTTGCTTCATTTGCTGCATCACATCCTGAAAAGCCGATAGCAGCTGTGGCTTACCCACCCGAAGGCGATAGGTAACAGACTGCGCATCATTTGCACCAATTAAACCCGATTGCTGCCACTGGTTAACCACATTTTGCAAAACACGCTGAGCCGCAAGGGCATAATTATCTTGTTCCTGTAAAGGTTCTATGGTGAGAGCTTGATTGGTAAAAGGCATATCTTCTGCCCCGAACCAACGCATACGCACATCCAGCTGCTCATTTGCGCTGGGGCGCAACTGGGCAACCAGTAAATAATCTGCCGCATATTTTTTGCGCATAGCCTCCAACACATCTTGAGCCCCAAACACGGCCATTCTGGGTTCAAGTAAACGGATATCACTCATATCACCTGTTGGAAAAATAATCGATACGGTACGATGTGCCTGCATATTGGCCTGCAATGCTGTACGCCATGGATTAAATTCGTGCCACAGCACATAATCATCATCCGATACAAACATCGGCAGCAGCAGGATGCGCACGCTGGATACCTCGCTAAAGGGGATATTAAAACGCCGAAGGGCAGCGCGCACTTTTTGCGGATTAAACTGCACATCCACAATCATTTCGTAAGCAGGCTCGGTTACCTCGCTAACAACATTGATGGTCTCCAGAACATCTTGCGGACGCACACTCGCTTTAAGCCACACATGTTGGGACCATGTATCCTGCGAGGTCAGCTTTTGCAGCAAGGCATTAAAGGCGCGCTTAGTTACAAAATCAATCAGATCAGCGCGGGTGAATTCATTAATGGATTTATCCGGATACGCTGCCTGCAGGTCGGCAGGCACCACCCGCACATCATCCACAAGGTAAGGGTCAGTTTCTGCCCAGATCTGCGTATCCAGAAACAGCGCCGCTAAAACCAAACAAAAAAGATAAACAAAATGCATAGCTTATGGTGCGCTGGAAACCGGTGCAGGTCAAGCTGCGGGATTCACAATCTCGTCTGTTGTAAAGAAAAAAGAAATTTCTCGCGCAGCGGATTCAGGTGAATCGGAGCCATGCACACCATTGGCTTCAATAGATGAGCAAAAATCAGCACGAATGGTGCCGGGTTCAGCCTTCTGTGGGTCTGTTGCTCCCATCAAGTCGCGGTTTTTCTGGATTGCATTTTCGCCAGATAAAATCTGCACCACCACAGGACCAGAGGTAATAAATTCGACCAGCTCACCATAGAAAGGGCGTTCGGCGTGTTCAATGTAAAATTCTTTGGCCTGATCTTCTGATAAGTGCATCATTTTCATAGCCGCTACTTGCAACCCTGCTTTTTCAAAGCGTTGAAGAATAGCGCCAATAATGTTTTTTGCGACTGCATCTGGTTTAATGATTGATAAGGTATGTTCGATGGGCATGAGCGTATCCATTTCTTTAATAAGTTTTGATTGACAAGCCTTTTTTAGGTTGAATCGGTGCCTCTGTCAACCTTGATTTGCAATTCTGCAAGTGGGGCCTTTTTAGGCTTTCCGCTGCCACGCTGCATTTTCATACGCATAATAGGCCATATTATGTGGCGTCTGCTTCAATTTTTTCCAATATTTCCGTGCATTAGCAAGATGTGCCGGTTGTTCATCGAACAAAAACAAGCATTTCTTGAGCGTCTCCGGCGGGGCATTATCTGCGTCGTGCAACACCGGGGGGAGATTATTTAATGCAAATAGCACATCTATTTGCGTTAAATCTGTCACATCAAGGTGGATAGGGCTATACACAGCTTCCGGTGACGAGGCCGGCACATGGGGCAAAAAATCTGCAGCATCGAAAGACCACAGCCAATCGCTGAGCCGCGCGCTATGTTGAGCAGACTGACACATGATGCCGGCCACATAATTAGCTTCGCGACACTTTTTGAGTAACGGCGGCACCACAGCATCCACAGCGGCTGGGGTTGCTGCGGCAATATGATAAAAGCTTATGTGCATAGGTTACTTGGTGCCATGGGCATGTATAATCTTTATCACACTTTCTATGGCATCAAACGTTGCCGTTTCAATTGAATGCATACCATAGACAGGCGTGCATAAACTGGCAATGCGCCCTTTAAAACCCCCGACCCGCGCCTGTTCGGCATCTGTACCGCCACCCACGAGTACTTCATAATCGTGTAACGCTTTGCTCTTGCGAGCAGCCGTTTCAAGCTCATCAACAAGTTTTCTATAATAAGGAAAGTGCCCTGCATTTTGCAAAATAAGCGCATCCTTCATACTATCTGCCTTTTCTCCAATGCTCACATCTACTGATATAAAGTCAGTCAATTCAGGATAATGCACTGAACTTCCGCCTTTGCCTGCCTCTTCTGCAACTGAAAAAATGAGATCCATATCAAATTTCAGTTTATTTTTTTCTGCGTGAACCCAGTCCATAACTGTAAGCAGAGCAATACAACCCAGTGTATTATCCAGCCAACGACTCCGAACTGTTTTGTTTTTTCTATCAATATGCAGATTTGTCTGTGGAAAAATCATTTGTCCACGCCGCACACCTAACTTCTCAAGTCTGTTTTTGCCTTCTTTTTTGTCACAGCCAACAAGAGCATCGAGACGCAATCGTAATTTTTCAAACTTTTGTGGTCGGTTTTCAAACTCTTTAATCCCGAGGCTATGAATAGGCGCTTCAATGTGAGAAATAACCCCTGGCAAAATGCCTTTACTCGTATGAACCTCTGCCACGACACCCTCCATTAAATGTCCTGGCCACAAACCACCAGCAGGAATAAACTCAATACGACCATCATCATGCAACTTACTCACCATGAGAGCGATTCTATCCATGTGGGCTCCATAGCCAACAACACGTTTGTCTTTATTCGTGCCTTTCATAAATATATGTACCGAGTTATCAAGTTGGCGTGAGGATTTAAACCCTTTAATTTGCGCACATTTTTGGACATAATCGGCAACATCATCACAATTGTTTATTGAGGCAGGTATCTCTAACAATGCCTCTAGGTGCTTCATTGCGGTTTCTATGATGTTGAACTGATTTTCGTTTTTTACTTTTGATGGCATTATACTTTATCTTTATTTTGTTTAGGATTGACTTACGTTATATTAGCATCATAAACACATTTGGACAATATTTTGTATGAACATCCTCACAAAACATCTTTTAAACCATTTTTTGGGCCTCACGCTTTGGTCGGCACTGCTCATGCTTGTGCTGGTGTGGGTTATGCAATCTTTGCGTTTTCTGGATTTGGTCATCAACAAGGGTTTTGGTATTGGTACGTTCCTGACGTTTACCGGATACCTGATACCAAAACTGATGACCTTTGTGCTACCGCTTGCGGTATTTGCTGGCGCTTGCGCTCTGTTTAAACGGCTGAATGATGAAAATGAGTTAACCCCCTTATTGGGTGCCGGGCTATCGCCACGGCAAGTGGTGCGGCCGTTACTGATGGCGGGTGTTTTGCTGGCTGTGCTGTCCTACGCGAACGGATTATATTTAATGCCTGTTACCCAAACGGCTTTCAAAGAACTGCAATTTAACTTACGCCACACACAAAGCCATCTTTTTCTGGAAGAAAACCGCTTTAACCAAATAGATGATAACCTGATGGTTTACATAGATATGCGCACATCTCAAAAAAGTATGCGGGGGCTTTTAGTGCACGATACCCGCAAACCAGGTGCCCCGGTTACTTGGCTAGCGCAGTCAGGCGAGATGATTGTAACAGCAGACGGTTTCCCCCAACTTAAACTGATGAATGGCGTCCGGCAGGATGCTGATACTGCTCAACAAAGTATGGTCTCTTTTTCTGAACAGATCTTAACCATTGACCATGAACTCCCCGATTTGGGGGAACGCAGCTATGCCTTGGAAGAGTATGATCTGCGTACTTTGGCGCACAAAGCTGAAAC
>CAZDNZ010000100.1:0-4208 GCA_964506925.1 uncultured Pseudomonadales bacterium
TTCTATAACGAACTATATTAATGTTTCTAATTTATTTGTAAACCATGAACATTGTTTTGCTCAAAAAAACAAGGTTAATAAAAACACGACCAAGCAAGAATTAAGCATCATGTCTTGTTAACTTTATGAGCCGAGTTGGAATAACTTGGATCGTTTTTAATAAGAAATGAGAGGTTATTATGTCTTGTAAGAAAATGGGTTGTGAAGCCCTTTATCTATTTAGCGTCGTTTATTCTACAGCGTCAAAAGTAAACCTTCCCGGAGAAGGGCTTGGTGGTTAAATGACTGCTTCTTGCCTTATTTAAGGATTTTTGGCTAACGTAGGAAGTAGGGGCGCCAAATACTGGCCGGTGTGGCTGGTTTGCACGTTGCATATGTCTTCTGGGGTGCCGGTGGCAACAATTGTACCGCCACCGCTGCCGCCTTCCGGGCCGATGTCGATAATATAATCGGCCGTTTTAATCACGTCCAGATTATGTTCAATAATGACCATCGTATTACCCTGATTCACCAGTTTGTGCAGCACTTTCAGCAGTTGATCAATATCCGCAAAGTGGAGGCCGGTGGTGGGTTCGTCCAGAATATACAGGGTTTTACCGGTGGCGCGTTTGGAAAGCTCCTTCGCTAGCTTTACCCGCTGGGCTTCCCCGCCAGAAAGTTGGGTGGCCGGCTGACCCAGCCGAATATAACCAAGCCCAACATCCATGAGGGTTTGCAGACGGCGGGCAATGGCGGGCACATTCCCGAACACATCTAGTGCCTTTTCTACGGGCATATCCAGTACATCCGCCATGCTGTAGCCTTTATACAGAATTTCCAAGGTTTCGCGGTTGTAACGTTTGCCGCCACAGGTTTCACACGGTACATAAACATCTGGCAGAAAATGCATTTCTACTTTAATCACGCCATCGCCTTGGCAGGTTTCGCAGCGGCCGCCTTTCACATTAAACGAGAAACGGCCCGGTTTGTAACCACGGGCTTGGCTTTCGGGCAGGCCAGCAAACCAGTCCCGAATGTGCCCAAATAAGCCACTATAGGTGGCCGGATTACTGCGGGGCGTCCGGCCAATGGGGGATTGATCGATATTCACCACTTTATCAATATTTTCCAAGCCTTTGATGCGATCAAACACGCCAATCGCATCCTGACTACCGCCCAGAGCAGCGGCTACGGCAGGGTAAAGGGTATCCATGACCAGCGTGGATTTACCCGAGCCAGAGACCCCCGTCACGCAGGTGAGGGCGCCTATAGGAAATTGTGCCGTTATATTTTGCAGATTGTTAGAGCGGGCGCCTTCGATGGTTATCTGGCGATTCTTTTTCAGTTTTCGCCGCACAGCAGGCACAGGTATTTGTTTTTTACCAGATAGATATTGGCCCGTTATGGAAGCCGGGTTTTGCAAAATATCGTCTATGGTGCCTTGAGCCAGCACCGTACCGCCATGTTCTCCTGCACCCGGGCCCATATCTATAATGTGGTCTGCCTGCCGGATGGCATCCTCGTCGTGTTCCACCACGAGGACGGCATTGTCTAGGTCGCGCAGGCGGCGCAGGGTTTCCAGCAGGCGGTTGTTATCGCGCTGGTGCAGGCCGATGCTAGGTTCATCCAGCACATACATTACGCCGGTCAGGCCGCTGCCAATCTGGGAGGCCAGCCGAATGCGTTGGCTTTCCCCACCAGATAAGGTACCAGCGGTTCGGTTGAGGGATAGATAACTAAGGCCAACATGATCCAAGAAGCCAAGGCGGGCGACAACCTCCCGCAGAATAGGCGCCGCAATTTTCCCCGCCACTCCCGCAAGATTTTCCTGCCAGTTCTCGGCGGTTTGCAAGGCGCGCCGAATAGACTGCGCACCAAATTCATGAATATTTATCCCCTCGATGCGGACGGATAATGCCTCTGGGTTCAGCCGCGCACCATGGCAGGTTTCGCAGCGGTGCCCACTGCGATAACGCGCCAGATCATCACGGTCGTAGGGGCTTTTGGCTTCTTGCCAGCGGCGTTCCAGAATAGGAATGATGCCATCAAACGGTTTATGCGTGGTAAAAGAGGCTTTGCCACCGCTAAACGTAAAGGCAATCTCTTCGGTGCCACTGCCATATAGCAGTATATGGCGAATTTCCTCTGGCAATTGCGTCCAAGGGGTATGTAATGAGAATTTATAATGCTTGGATAACGCGCCCAGATAATAATCCCCCGTCCGCGTGTTTTGCCATGGGTGGAGTGCACCCTGTTGCAGGGTAAGGCTTTCATTTGGCACAATACGCGCCGGATCAAACGCCATTTGTTCACCTAAACCATCGCAGGCTGGGCAGGCGCCGTAGGGCGAATTAAACGAGAACAGCCGTGGTTCGGGCGTGTAGCTGTGGTGGCAGATGGGGCAGGCATGTTTTTCGGAGAATATCAAATTTTTTGGTTGCTCGGCCATGTTCTGCACACTGGCCAGGCCATCCGCAAGTTTCAGCGCATTTTCCAAGGCTTCCGCGAGACGGGTATGATTGTCTGGCCGGAGAACCATACGATCCACTACAATGCTGATATTATGCTTTTGTTGCTTATTCAGGCTTGGGGCGTCTTCCATCTGGTAGATATCGCCATTTATTTGTACGCGGGTATAGCCCTGTGCCTGCCACTGCGCCAATTCCTTTTTATATTCCCCTTTTTTCCCCCGCACACAGGGGGCTAGCACTAGCAAGCGGGTATCTTCAGGCCATTGCTGAAATACCGCTTCAATCATTTCCGGAATGGTTTGGCCGGTAATGGGGGTTTCTGGGTGGTGGGGGCAGTATGGTGTGCCCACATGGGCATATAGCAGGCGCAGATAATCATAAATTTCGGTCATGGTGCCCACGGTAGAGCGCGGGTTGCGCCCACTGGTTTTCTGCTCGATGGCAATGGCGGGTGCCAGGCCTTCTATACGATCCACATCTGGCTTGCGGTTGAGTTCCAAAAACTGGCGGGCATAGGCACTTAGGCTTTCCACATAGCGGCGCTGCCCCTCAGCATAGAGGGTATCGAACGCCAGTGACGACTTACCCGAGCCGGATACACCAGTGATAACTGTCAGGCTGCGTTTAGGAATATCCAGCGAGATATTTTTGAGGTTATGTTCCCGTGCGCCATAAATGCGCAGATGGGTGGTTGCATCCGCCACTTGATTTTTCCTTCATATCTAAGCATAGTGTTGAAACGAGTGCTTGCACTGTAAGGGGTTATGCACAAAATGACAATAAACGAGGGGGATATTTTATGTCTGCATCTGTAAATAAAGCCATTATTATGGGAAATTTGGGAAGAGATCCCGAAATTAGAAAAACAGGCGATGGCCGCAGCGTAGCCAATTTGAATCTGGCCACATCCGAGCGCTGGAAAGACCGGGACGGCAACCAGCAGGAACGCACCGAGTGGCACCGCGTCGTTATTTTTGGTGGGCTGGCCGATGTGGCCGAAAAGTATTTATCCAAAGGCGACAGTGTTTATTTGGAAGGCAAAATTCAAACCCGCAAGTGGCAGGATAATAATGGCCAAGATCGCTACACCACCGAAGTGGTGGTAGATCAGGGCGGCACCATGCAAATGCTGGGCAAACGTGGCGGCAGTGGCGGCAGCCAGCAAGATGCCCCCCCACCAGCAGGGCCAGAAGATTATGGGCAAGCCGCAGCTGGCAATGCCAAGCCCACGGCCATTTCCTCCGACGCACCGTTTGATGATGATGTGCCGTTTTAGGGCAGTAGGGTTCTTTGCATGACGTTTCAGAAGGCACCGCTTAAAGTTTTTACGCTGGTTTATTTGTATATGGATGGCAAGGTATTGCTGATGAAACGGCGGGAAGATCGGCATTTCCTGCCCGGCTGGTATCATCCGCCAGGTGGTAAGCTAGATGCGACGGATACCACTTTGGAAGGCGCAGCAGCACGAGAGTTTGAAGAGGAAGTTGGGGTCACGCCAACCGGCTTGGCAGTGCGTGGGGCATATACCTACTTTACCAATAACCCAAATAATCCGCATGGAAGCGTTTTCCTGATGATGGCAGATGGTTACGAAGGAGAGCTGAATGCAATTGGTCCGGAAGGTGATGAGCTGGTGTGGTTGACTGAAGCCGAGATTCTGGCGTCTGAACACTTTCAGGAGGATCATAAACGTTATGTACCGACTTTGCTCGCCGGACAGCATGTAACCTGCAGCCTTAGTCATTGGGCAGATGGTAA
>CAZDNZ010000101.1:0-4187 GCA_964506925.1 uncultured Pseudomonadales bacterium
GGGTTGGTGGTCGTCCTGACGTTATCCTACGCCATTCGGTTTATGATGTTTAGCTTTCCAGAAATCATAGCGCCGTATCTTTAAGCAATGCCTACAACGCGCCCCGCATAATTCAAGGCATTCAAGCCCAATTTTTGGGTGCAATAATCATATTTTTCGGCAGCAGGGGTATCAAAAAGTATCTGGGCATCGGCTCCCATAATCAGCCAGCTGCCAGCTTTAATTTCATCCTCCAGCTGGTTTTCCCCCCAGCCTGCATACCCAAGGCAGAAGGTGACATCGGTGGGGCCAATACCATGGGCAATATCGGCCACAATGTCGGAGGTGGTCGAGAACATAATCTCGCTAGAAACTTGAAAACTGTCTTTATTACGATAATCGGCGGTATGGACAACAAACCCGCGATGACGCTCGACCGGCCCCCCGTTATAAATAATGGGTTGGCGTTTTTGAATCAGGGGCTCAACATTCAGGCTTTTGGCAATATCGGTAAAAGCGACCGACTCAAGCGGCCGGTTCACCACTACCCCCATGCTGCCATCGTTGGCATGAGAACAGACATAAACAACGGATCTTTCAAAAACCGTACCGTTTAAATCTGCCGTGGCAATTAAAAACGTGTCTTGCAGATGCGTCAGTACAGACACCACTCACTTATCTCCCATTTCCTTTTTACTTTAGCCTACCGTTTTGGCGGCCTCAACGGCTAATTGGTCTGCCCGTTCGTTTTGCGGGTGTCCGGCGTGACCTTTTACCCACACAAATTTAATTTTGTGTTTACGCGCTTGTGCATCCAATGCCTGCCATAAGTCAAGATTTTTTATCGTGCCGCCCTTTTTCTGCCAGCCGCTGGCTTTCCAACTAGGGAGCCATTCGGTCATCCCTTGCTGCACATATTTGGAATCTGTGTAAACCTCCACCTCACAAGAACGCTGTAGCGCCGCCAATCCTTCGATAACAGCCATCAGCTCCATGCGGTTATTTGTGGTATCGGGGTCTGCGCCGGATAATGCCTTGGCATGCCCCTTATATTCCATAATCGCGCCCCAACCGCCGGGGCCCGGGTTGCCGCGGCAAGCACCATCCGTGTAAATGCGTACAATAGCGTTATTCATAAAAGTAGGCTATAAAAAGGCATGACACATTCCAAGCAGAAACAATCCCCAGATGCCGCAAAAATGCGTGGCGCTGCCACAAAGTGGCAAAAAAAGACCCTATCAGCCTCCCAAAAAGCCTACCTAAAACGCCAAAGCACCGACTACTATGCCCAAAAAGCCCACAAGGAGGGCTACGCCAGCCGGGCGGCGTATAAATTGCTGGAGATTGATGAAAAATTTAACATATTACCCAACGCCACATCTGTGCTGGATTTAGGCTGTGCCCCCGGCGGCTGGCTTCAGGTTATCGAGGAAAAAGTACCCCATGCCTATATAATGGGGATAGATTTATTACCCGTGCACGTTTCTGGTGGTGTGCATTTTGTGCAAGGAGATTTTACCGACCCCGACAGCCTGACCAGCCCGGCTACTGCCCCTCAATTATGGTCTGTCATTGTATCGGATATGGCACCCAATACCATTGGCCATGCGGCCACAGATCATCTGAAAAGCATGGCCCTTGCCGAGGCCGCAGCGGCGTTCGCCATCAAAAACCTTGAGGTTTCTGGCCATTTTGTCTGTAAAATGTTCCAAGGCAGCGATACCGAAGCCTTTATTAAAGGCTTGCGGCAACATTTTAACAAAGTGCGTTTATTCAAGCCGGCGGCCAGTCGGGACGAAAGCCGCGAGGTATTTGCCATCGCGCTGGCCAAAAAACCGGATAATCTGTAAGCTGTATTTATGTTGTTATCGGTACAAAATCTTGAAATTTCGGCGGCTGGCCAGCCCTTGGTGCAAAATGTTTCGTTTCAGCTGGCCGCAGGCCAGTGTTTGGCCTTGGTGGGGGAAAGCGGCAGCGGTAAAACCCTTAGTGCCTTATCGGTGATGGGGCTGTTACCACAAAACTTGAATATGCAGGCGCAAGCTATTCAATTTAATCAACATAATCTGTTAAATATACCCTCAAGTGCTTACCGCAAACTGCGCGGACGCGAGATGGCCATGATTTTTCAAGAGCCATTATCTGCCCTGAATCCAGTACAAAAGGCCGGCGTACAGGTGGCAGAGATGTTTCGTATTCATGCGCCACTGCGCAGCCACCGAGCCGAGCAGCAGCGGGTGCTGCAACTTTTGGAGGATGTTCAACTGCACGACCCCGCCCGCATTGCCCGCAGCTATATTCACCAGCTATCGGGGGGGCAACGCCAACGGGTGATGATTGCCATGGCCATGGCTTTGCAACCAAAGCTGCTGATTGCGGACGAACCCACCACCGCCCTGGATGCCAGCGTGCAGCAAGATATTCTGCACCTCATCCAAAAACTGCAAAAAAGCCATAATATGGGGCTTTTGCTGATTTCGCACGATCTTAATCTGGTGCAGCACATGGCAGACGATATTGCCGTTATGTCGGCCGGCCACGTGGTAGAGCAGGGCGCTATTGGTTTATTGAAAAAACCCCGCGCCGCCTATACCCAAAAGTTGCTGGCCGCCAGCCCCACACTCAACCTCAAACCGATCAGGCCGCCGGTGACCGGGCCGGAAGTTCTGCGGGTGACCAGCCTCAGCAAGGCCTTTCCCCAAGGGTATTTTTGGCAACGCCGCGCGCCGGTGCAAGCGCTGGCCGATATCAACTTTAGCTTGCGGGCAGGGGAAACACTGGGGATTGTGGGCGAAACAGGCTCGGGCAAATCGACGCTGGCAAAGTGCCTCCTCCAGCTGGAAAAGCCAGATGCCGGCGCGGTTTGGCTGGGCAAGCAGAATCTATGTGAGCTCAGCCCCCCACAGCTGCGCCAAGCGTGGCAAGATATCCAGATGGTTTTTCAAGACCCGTTTGCTTCCCTAAATCCCCGCCGGACGGTGGCCGCCAGCATTACCGAAGGCCTAGCCGCCCATGGCATGGCCGATAAAGCCACGCGCCAGCAAAAATGTGCCGAAATACTGCAAGCGGTGGACTTACCCCCCGCGGCTGCCCGCCGTTATCCCCACGCATTTTCGGGCGGCCAACGCCAACGGATTGGCTTGGCGCGCGCGCTTATTCTGCATCCTCGCATTATTATTGCCGACGAAGCGGTGAGTGCCTTGGATGTTTCCGTGCAAAAACAAGTGCTGGATCTGATGCAAAAAATCCAGCAGCAGTATCAGCTCAGTTATCTGTTTATTACCCACGATTTGCGGGTGGTCAGCCAAATTGCCGACCGCCTGCTGGTGCTGCACCATGGCCGGATTGTGGAGGAAGGCCCCACCCATCAGGTGCTCAGCCAGCCAACGGCGGCTTATACCAAGTTGTTAATCGAAGCCCTTGTCTAACCTGCCAAACCCGTGTACAAAACAAGTATGTATAAAACAAAGCCTGCCAAGCCCCAACAGCCCACACAACCAACGGCGGATCGCACCACCGAGGCCTTCCTCCGCGAGGTGGATGAAGCCATGCACGAGGAAAAAATCCAGCATTTTTGGCGCAAATGGCGCGGTATTATTGTGGGTACGGTGGCACTTATCTTTTTGGCTGTGGTGGGCACGCAGGGTTATCTGCTTTGGTCGGAAAACCGGCAGCAGGCGGCAGCGGCACAGCTGTATGCCGCGCAGGACGATGCCGACCTGTTGGCTGAATTGGTGCAAAGTAATGTGGCGGGCATCCGCCTGATTGCGCAGGTTAAACGCGCCCAGCAGCTTGTGGCAGCGGGCGAGGCGGCGCAGGCCGTGGCTTTGTACGAAGATGCGGCGCTCAATGCGCCGGAACGCTTGCAATA
Organism: uncultured Pseudomonadales bacterium; assembly: GCA_964506925.1. Lineage (GTDB taxonomy): Bacteria > Pseudomonadota > Alphaproteobacteria > UBA2136 > JAPPOO01 > CAZDNZ01. Next base: position 3,851 of record CAZDNZ010000101.1, read on the forward strand.
TTTGCTAAAATTCTATGCCGCCATGGCGGCTGCCCAAATGGATGCCCAAACAGACCTTCAATCGGCGGATAGCCGCTTGGCCGCGCTAGATGTGCCGGCAAATCCGTTTCAGGCCAGCGTCCTCACCATGCAGGCCGAGCTGCTGGAACAACAGGGCGACCGCGCCACAGCGCTAACGGTGTGGGAGAAAGTGCTCACGCTGGAAACCGCCACGGCCACCCAGCGCGAACGCGCCCAAAACCGCCGCCTCGCTATAGAAGCCAGCCTTTAAGCTCTTCCGCCCCCCGCACAACCACATTGCACCCAGCTGCCCAAGGGGGTAAGCTAAAGCATGGCA
>CAZDNZ010000102.1:0-4179 GCA_964506925.1 uncultured Pseudomonadales bacterium
CATAGAATTGTGCTATGCCTAGAAGGTAGGCAGCAAGGCAAAAGCCCAAGCGGCCTGAGAGAAAAAACAGAGGAGTTCCTTTAACTTATGGAAAATATTGCCAGTCGTGTTAAAAGTGTGGTTGCCGAGAACCTCGGTGTCGATGAAGATAAAGTGCTGGATACAGCCAGTTTTGTAGATGATTTAGGCGCCGATAGTCTGGATACGGTCGAGCTCGTGATGGCACTAGAAGAAGAGTTTGGCATTGAAATTCCGGACGATGTGGCAGAAGAGATGCTCACAGTTCAGAATGCCGTGGATTTTGTCACCAAGGCCGTTAGCAACTAGCTGAACATGGCTCCAACGCGCATTGCCCTCACAGGCGTAGGGATTATCAGCCCATTGGGGCTGGATGCGCCATCCAGCTGGGCCGCGGCGCAGGCCGGTGTGAGTGGTATTGGCTCAATTACTCACTTTGATGCCACCGATTACACCTGCCGAGTGGCCGGGGAAGTGCATGATTTTGACCCCACGGGGGTGATATCCGCTAAAGATCTCCGCAAAACGGATCGTTTTATTCAACTAGGTTGGGCCGCCGCCCACGAGGCACTGGCGCAAGCGGGTTTGCTGGGGGCAGATGACAAGGTAGATGCTGCGCTGGCACCGCGGGCGGGCTGTATTGTGGGCAGTGGTATTGGCGGTATTAGCAGTATTGAACAGAGTCATCTGGCGCTGCAACAACGGGGAGAAAAGCGCCCCGAGCGGGCGGTTTCGCCGTTTTTTATTCCCAGTATTCTGATTAACCTGCTGCCCAGCCAGATTGGTATGGCGTATGGTCTGCGTGGGCCGCAGTGGGCGCCGGTTTCGGCCTGTGCCACTGGCAGCCACAGTATTGGTCATGCCCTGCGCATAATTCAGGCCGGTGGGGCGGATGTAATGGTGGCGGGTGGGGCCGAGGCCAGCATTTGCCCCCTAGCGATGGCTGGCTTTGGGGCGACCAAGGCATTATCCACCCATTTTAACGCCACACCGGCAGCCGCAAGCCGGCCGTTTGATACGGCGCGAGATGGCTTTGTCATGGGCGAGGGGGCGGCGGTGCTGGTTCTGGAGCGGGTGGAACATGCCCAAGCACGCGGTGCCGCAATTCTGGCGGAAATCTGTGGGTTTGGCGAAAGTGCCGATGCCTATCATATGACCCTGCCTCATCCGGAGGGGGTTGGTGTTAAGCAAGCCATGCAACAAGCCTTACAGGAAGCCGATATGCCGGGAACAGAAATAGATTATGTGGCCGCCCATGCCACATCCACCCCTGCGGGGGATGTCATAGAGGTCGCAAATATTGCCGAAATTTGTGGCACGGGGGTTAAAATTTCGGCCACCAAATCGATGACGGGGCATTTGTTGGGGGCAGCGGGTGCGCTGGCCACGGCTTTTACCGCTTTGGCCATGCGGGATGGCATACTGCCGCCAACCATTAACGTCACAAACCCAGATCCAGCCGTGGCGCTGGATATTATTCCAAACAAAGCCCACGCCATGCCGGTGCGTACCGCATTGGTCAACGCCTTTGGCTTTGGCGGCACAAATGCCAGTTTGGTGTTGCGCAAGGCTTAAATGAGCCGGCCAACGACTTTTTTGTCGTCATGCAGTATGAAACTTGGTAAGGTGCGCATTATGAAAATTCTACGTTCCGGATCGTTGTGGGTTGTTGTGGCGGTATCCATCATTGTGGTGGTGGTCGCCACGGCCTTTTGGGGGCGGATGCTGGCGCAGCCGGGGCCGCTGGCGCAGGAAAAAACAGTCATTATTGCGCCGGGTGCTGGTTTAATCCGTATTGCCAGTATGCTGGCGCAAGAGGATATTATTGCCAGCGATGCCCAGTTTCAGTATGCCGTGTGGCTGATGGGGCTGGAGGGATCTCTGCAGGCGGGCGAATATGCGTTTGCGCCGCAGGTTTCCATGCGCGAGGTCATCAATTCACTGGCCACTGGCGAAGTGATGAGCCGCACACTGGTATTCCCCGAAGGGTGGCGGACATCCCAGATGTTGGCGCGTATGCAGGCCGCAGCAGGGCTGACCGGCGATGTGCCACAAAATGTGCCAGAAGGCACGTTGTTCCCGGATACCTATCATTACACCCACGGTATGCAGGCTGCCAAATTGGTGTACATGATGCGCCAACGGATGGAGGAAAATCTGCAGCAGGTTTGGGAAATGCGCACCCATGATGTTCTCCCCAACCAACAGGCTTTGCTAACATTGGCCAGTATTGTGGAAAAGGAAACTGCCGTACCAGCCGAATATGCCAAGGTGGCAGGGGTGTTTATTAATCGGTTGCGGCAGGATATGCGCTTACAGTCCGACCCCACCGTTATTTATGGTGCCACCGACTATAACGGCGATATTACCACCCAGCACCTGCGGGAGGATCAGCCATATAACACCTATGTGCATAAGGGGCTACCACCGACCCCCATTGCCAACCCGGGGCGTGCGGCTTTGGAAGGGGTGGCACAGCCAGCCGCGCATGATTATATCTTTTTTGTGGCGGCGCCGGGCGGTACGGGGCATGTGTTCAGCAAAACCTATGCCGAGCACGCGCGGCATGTGGATGCTTATGTAAAATGGTCGCAGGAGAATCGTTAAAATGACAACTGTATTGCCGGCTGAACGCTTATTGGTGTTGATAACGGGCCCCTCTGGCGTGGGGAAGGATACGTTAATTCAGAAACTGGTACAGCATGATGATACCTTCCGTTTCCTCACCACAGCCACCACGCGCCCCATGCGGCAAGGCGAGGTGGACGGCGACCATTATTTTTTCCTGACGCGGGAGGATTTCCTCAAGCGTATCGGGCAGGGGGAAGTGCTGGAATATAGCGAGCATTATGGTAACTTTTACGGTGCCTTACTGGCCCCATTGCAAGACTTAATGGCACAAGGCTACGATGTGATTAAAGAAATTAACTGGACGGGTACCGCCCAGATAAAAGAACGCGCAGGTGATAACTTGCTGAAAATTGCCCTCTTACCACCAACTTATGCAGATTTAGTTTCACGCCATAAACATCGAGCCGCAGAATTGAACACCACGGTGGATTGGGCTCGGCTGGAGAAAATCAAAATAGATTTTAAGCACATGGCAGAGCCAGATTATATTTTTACGAATGAGGACATGATTGGCTCGAAGCTGACGGATTACGACCATATTGTCATTAATGATGACCTAGATCGCGCCGTGGCCGAGGTTCAAGCCCATATTCAAGAGGCCCGTCAGCAAAGGCTTTAAAGCTATTCTCATTTAACTTAACAATGAGACATTGTTAAGTAGTCAAATCGCTCGGCTCACTTTAGCAAAGCCAAATTGAGCCTTGCGTTTGGTCTGCGTGAACCCACGCAGACATCGTCGTTTAACCGTGCATTTACACAGTTAAACGACGATATTTGTGCCGCCTCCCATAAGCAAGTATGAAAAGAAAAATAACCCAAACCGTGCTGGCTTGCTTGTGCGCTGTTGGGCTGGCAGGCTGTGGTACGGCCAGTGGCATCCATTCTGCCGTATCTGTTGGATTTAACACAGTCAATGGTGCTATTAGCACGGTGCACAATACAATGCGCACATCTGTTGATACAGTCAACATGGTTAAAGATATGGTGCAATAACATGAAAAAAATGATGCGCTTTTTGGTCCTTATGCCCTTGGCTGTCAGCCAGAGTGGTTGTTTGTCCACATTTACCTCCACTGCAATGTTGGGCATGGAAGGCAATGGGCATTGTCCGCCCGGGGTGCAGCAACAGGCGCACCAGCTGGCGTACGATTTACAATATATTCCCCCCGGTATCCATGCCAGCCAACTGCCTACTACTTTGGCCACACCCGCGGAAAAAACCCAAATTACCCTGCAACGGGGTGAAGTGCTGGATTTATGGCTGTACCGCACCGGGCACGAAAAATGCCGCGGCATGCCCACCGAAAAAGCTTTCTCCCCGCTGGTGCTGCAAAATGGGTATGTGTGGGGTGGTGGCACCGCCTACTATAACCAGTACATTAGCCCGTGGGTAGTGGGGTCGGCCAGTTTGGATGCCCAGAATAACAGCTGGTTTAACAACTTGTTTTATCCGCTGAATAAGATTTTTTAGCTTTAAATTCTACTAGGCCGGGCTACAGATGCTTTTTGTCTGCGCTGCGCCAGCCTTAT
>CAZDNZ010000103.1:0-4149 GCA_964506925.1 uncultured Pseudomonadales bacterium
GATCCTCAGGAATGTCAAAGTCGTAAATAGAGAATGTTTTTTTAATATTCAGCCGCACAGTGAGGGAAAAACCGCTACCGCACATGTGCCCACCAACCACCTGCACCCGGTGGCCACCCGGCATTTTGCAGGAAAGAATGGGGTGGTTGGGGGTATATACGCCTTTGCTCATATTGGCCAACATCCGCGCGGCATCGTCTAGCAGTTCTTGGGTCAGCTCTGGGGCTTCTACCCATTTCCATTCGCCGTTGGCATACTCAAAGCCAATTTCGCCGGGTTTATTCACCACAATTTCGCGGGCGCCGGGCTCGGTAAAATACAGCAATAATGGCCCCAAAAACCGTGATTCTACCTTATTTAGGCCATATTCCTCGGCTACCGCTTCCAGCTCGGGCGATAAGGCAGATCCGGTTTGTTTCATTTGTGATGACATAAAACCAGCATGCCGCAATTAAGCACTATGTAAACGGGTTGGTGTGCAGAATTGTTTGGTCCAATGCCTCAAATGTCACGCTTGCACCAAGTTGTTGCATACTGGTAACGGGTTTATCCGCCAAGCCGCAGGGGATAATGCGCTGATACATGGTTAGGTCGGGCGTAACATTTAGCGCAAAACCATGAAACGTAACCCATTTACGCACCCGAATACCAATGGCAGCAATTTTGGCGTCATCGACCCAGACCCCAACATCATCTGTAATATGGCCTTCTATATTGTAGGTGGCCAGAATATCTATGATCCAGTGTTGCAGGGTGCGCACATACCAACGGACGTCTTTGGTGCGGGTGTTCAGGTTTAATATGGGGTAAACGACTCGCTGCCCGGGCCCATGGTAGGTTACTTGCCCGCCACGCCCTGTTGTGACAACAGGCACGCTGCCGGCATCGAGGACATCAGCCGGTTGGGCACTGCTTCCCAACGTAAAGACCGGGGCATGTTCCGCCAGAAACAAGGTTTCGGCGCCTGTTTGCAGGCAGTGTGCCACGGCGGCCTCTTGCCGCTTTAGGGCGGTCGTGTAGGCAACATCTTGGCCTATATATTCAATACGGCATTGCGTTGTGTTCATGTTCAGGTTATACCACAGATTACAAGTTGTCGCGCGGATGTGGCGGAATTGGTAGACGCGCTACCTTGAGGGGGTAGTGAAGGTTTCTTCGTGGAGGTTCGAGTCCTCTCATCCGCACCAGTTATAAAAAATTTGATGAAATAATGGCTGTAAACAGAATAAAAAATATGAAAAAAGCATTTTACCAGAACCGCTTCGTTATTCTTTCGCTCTTTATTGTTTTGTTTATGTTTGTGATTGTTATGTTTGTAGATGAAGCCGGCCAACAGGCCGCCCAACGCCAACAGGAACAAGCGCAATCGGTACAAAAGGTAAGTTTAGGCGGGCCTTTTCAACTGCAAACCCATGCAGGACAAGTATTCACGGAACAGAACCTGCTGAATAAGTTCAGCCTGATTTTTTTCGGATATACATACTGCCCAGATATTTGCCCGGATACACTCAGCCGTATGGTCGAGGTTTACGAGCAACTATCCCCCGCCCAACAGCAGCAGGTGCAGGTGTTATTTGTTTCGGTAGATCCAGCGCGCGATACCCAAACAGCACTGGCTGAGTATGTGCATGCCTTTCATGCAGATTTTATCGGTTTGCGGGGGACCGAAGAACAGATAAACACCATTGTGGATGCCTATAAGGTTTACTATGCCAAGCGCGAGGAAGAAGGCCGCGCCCCTGATGATTATCTGGTCGATCATTCTGGTTTTATTTTCCTGATGGGTCCAGATGGCCAGTATCGTGCTCATTTTAGCCACAAAACAGCGCCGGCTGAATTTATACAAAAGCTCCAATCCTTCATATAAGAAAGTGCGTCTATGTCCCAATCCAGCGATCAAAATGCCAAAGCAGCTTTAGCAGCCAATGCCTTATTATATCACTCGTTGCCACGGCCGGGTAAAATCGAGGTTGTTTCTACCAAGCCACTGGTAACGCAGGAGGATTTATCATTAGGTTATACGCCCGGGGTGGCAGAGGTTTGCCGTGAAATTCACAAAAATCCGGAACAAGCCAGCTATCTGACCAGTCGATCCAATTTGGTTGCGGTGGCCACAAATGGTTCAGCGGTGCTGGGGCTGGGCAATATTGGCCCGTTGGCCAGCAAGCCCGTGATGGAAGGTAAGTCGGTATTATTCAAAAAATTTGCGAATATTGATGTGTTTGATCTGGAAATTAATGAATCAGAAGTAGATGCCTTTGTGGATACTGTTGCCCGCCTCGAGCCGACTTTTGGTGGGATTAACTTGGAAGATATTAAAGCGCCTGAATGTTTTGAAATTGAGGAAAAACTCAAAAAACGGATGAATATTCCCGTTCTGCACGATGATCAGCATGGCACGGCCATTATTGTACTGGCCGCATTTATGAACGGTATTCATCTGGCTGGTAAAGCACCGGAAACCGTCAAAATTTGTTGTGTGGGCGCGGGTGCTGCTGGTTTGGCCTGTATGAACCTGCTGGTGGCTTATGGTGTACCGCGGGAAAATGTAACCTTGGTGGATTTGGACGGGGTGGTTTATGCGGGTCGGTCTCAGATGAATCCCTACCTTGAGGTCTTTGCCAAAGAGACTGAAATGCGTACGCTGGCCGATGCCATTGATGGGGCTGATGTGTTTGTGGGGCTTTCGGCTGGTGGTGTGCTGAAACCGGAATTATTGAAAAAAATGGCAGATAACCCAATTATTTTTGCCATGGCGAATCCGGATCCTGAAATTTTGCCCGATCAAGCGAAGGCCATTCGTGATGATGTGATTATAGGCACCGGTCGTTCGGATTTTCCAAACCAGATAAACAACGTGCTGGGTTTTCCTTACTTGTTCCGCGGGGCGTTGGATTGTGGCGCGTGCGAATTCAATACAGAAATGAAAATTGCGGCAGCACAGGCTTTGGCTGATTTGGCGCGAAAAGAGGCCGATGCCTCGTTAGCAGCGGCGTATAAAGGGGCGCGGCTCAAATTTGGGCGAGAATATTTGATTCCCAAGCCGTTTGATGCTCGGTTGCTGTCCACCATTGCATCTGCTGTAGCTCAAGCAGCGCAGGATACAGGCGTGGCGGCGCGGCCGATTGAGGATATAGCGGCCTATCGCGTGCAGCTGCACAGTAGCATAGACCAAAGCTTTGCCATTATGCGCCAAATGTTTACCACAGCGCGTAAGCATCAGCGCCGGATTGTGTACCCAGAAGGGGAGGATGTGCGTATTTTGCAAGCTGCACAATCGGTGGTCAATGAAGGTATTGCACACCCAGTGGTATTAGGGCGAGAAGCCGTGGTACTGGAACAGCTGGATGAATTGGGGCTTTCCATGCGGCCGGGGGCAGATTTTACGCTGGTGGATCCACAGACGGATGGCCGTATTCATGAATATACACAAGATTATTATCAGCTACGTAAGCGGGAAGGGGTAACACTGGAAGAAGCTGGGGTGCACCTCCGTGGACGTTGGATGGTTTTTGGCTGCATGATGCTGAAAAACGGCGATGCAGATGGTTTGGTCGCTGGGGTGAGTGGGCGGTTCCAACGTTACTATTCCGTAGCGCGGCAAATTTTGATGGCACAGCATAAAGAGCAAAGTGTTTACGCCCTACAGCTGGTGATGCAGAAAGACAAAACCTTGTTTATGGCAGATACGCATATCAATCCCAATCCATCTGCTGCTGAGCTGGCAGAAATGACGCAGCTGGCAGCACAGCAAGTAGCTCACTTTGGGTTAGAGCCGCGCGTGGCTATGCTATCCCATAGTAATTTTGGGTCACATAATACAGCTGAAGCCCGCAAGATGCAGGAGGCCTTGAAGCTGATCCGTCAACAACAACCAGACTTACAAATAGATGGTGAAATGCAGGCGGATACGGCTCTTTCCAGCGATATTCTGCAACGGATTTTTCCCGATGCCAACTTGTACGAACCAGCCAACCTATTGGTTATGCCCAACCTAGACGCTGCCAACATTGCCTTTAACCTGCTGCGCATGACGGCTGGCGAAACCGAGTATATTGGCCCCATACTGCTGAATATGCCCAAGCCGGTGCATATTCTAAGTGTAGAATCGCCCGTCCGGCGGATTGTCAACATGACTGCTCTGGCAGC